>CAYOHG010000380.1:0-3925 GCA_964403685.1 uncultured Planctomycetales bacterium | reverse complement strand
CGCTCGATCACTTCGGCATCCGCCAAGGCGAACAGCTCGGAATAGCGAGTCGTCGCACCGGCCAGTACGCCGGGCGCCGGAAGCTCGGTCCAGAGTCCAAGGATTCTCCTTTCCTCGACTCCCGGCGCGGTCGCCGGCGCCGCCGGTCCAAACGGGACACGCTCCGCGACCGGTAGTTCGTCCGGCTCGAACCAGTGATCGCCGGCATCACCGCCAGCGTGTATGCCGAGGTACTCGATCCGCAGGTAGCTGAGATCCTGAAAATCCAGGCGAGCCCGCGCGTTGGGCTGTCGCCAGAGGGCGAACGCCGCTGCGGACAACGCCGGCAGCGTCGGCCCGCGCAAGCCACCGCTGACGGCCAAGGCCGCTCCGCGAACCAGCTCCGGCTCGCGGCTCCAGGGCGGAGCGCGCGTCGCCCAGAGCTTGATGAAGCCCCACATGTCCGCGCGCTGCGCGACTACCGGCGCAAGCCGTGGAACGCCCGCCGCGGATGCATCCAGCACGCCTGCGACGACCCGACCGCCCGCGGACCGCAGGGCGTCCAGCCCGCGCGCCAGCGAACGGTCGAATTCCTCGTGCGGCGTGGCGAAGACGATGTCAAGCACGGTGACGCGCGGCCGCGCCGACGCCAACCGCTCCAGTGCGGCGCCATGCAGTTGCCGCAGCGGAAGTGGATTCTCGGGAGTCAACTCACGGAAATCCCCATCGGGCACCAGCTTCGCGGCCGCATCGTATGCCGCGTCGTCCAACGCCAGAACCGCGACGTCGGGCGTCCAGGCAGTCGGATTGGCCGCCCGCAGCATCCCGGTTGCCCAGCCGGCGAAGGCGCGATCGGGGTACCGAACGCCCCAACCTGTCTGCAAGGGGACATAGCCCGCCAAGAAAGCAGCAGCGCCAACCAGCAGCAGTGCCGCCACTGGCCGGCGGGCGGCACACCACCGTAAATGCGCGTAGATGGTGTACGCCATGCTCTCGCGGCGAGCCTGAATCGGACGGCCGCTCAGGTAGCGGTCGAGGTCATCGCGCAGCGCACCGGCGTCTGCATATCGGCGCGACGGTTCCTTGGCCAGACAGCGCGCAACGATCGTCTCCAAATCAACGTCAGCGTCGCGGCGCAGCCGGCCAAGCCGCAGCGGCGGCCGCTCGCAGATGTCGAGGCGAAGCTGGGCGGTATCGGTAACTGAGGCGTACGGGAAGCGCCCCACGAGCATGTGAAACAGCAGTACCCCCAGCGAATAAACGTCCGACCGTGCATCCAAATCCTCGCTCTGGCCAAGCACCTGCTCGGGACTCGCCCAGGGCAGCGACCCGAGAAACTGCCCGGTCTGCGTCAGGTCAGGCTCAGTCGGGTCCGCGTCGGCCGCTTGCGGGCAGAGCTTGGCCAGCCCGAAATCCAGCACCAGCACGCGATCGTCGGCCTCGACGCGGATATTGCTGGGCTTCAAATCGCGATGGACGATCCCGAGCCGATGCGCCGCGGCGATGGCATCGCAAACCTGCCGAAACAGGCCCAATGTCTCGCGCAGCGAGCACGGCCGAAGCGCCAGGCGCTCTGCCAGGGTCGGACCATCGACAAACGGCATTACGAGGTAGGGCTGGCCCGCCATGTCGCCGCTGTCATAGACCGCCACAATGCCGGGGTGTTGAATCGCCGCCAGGGTGCGAAGCTCGCGCCGAAACCGCGCTCGAACTGCGTCGTCGCGGCGGCCGGCCGTAAATATCACCTTGATGGCCACAAGCCGGCCGGCCGAAAGCTGGCGTGCCAGGTAGACAACGCCCTGTCCGCCGCGATGCAATTCTCTCAACACTTCGTAGTCGTCGCCGAGCGCACAACTACTTACAGACGCGACATTTGGAACAGCAAGAGTGTCGGTTTTTGTCGGTCCCGTCCGGCCATCGGACTGGGTAGATAATTCCTGGGAGTCGGCCGGATGCGAATCCACAGCAGGCCCGTCCTTTTGCACGCCGCTCGCCAACTCTCCCCTGGCGGCGCGCGGCCGAGAGTATACCACAGTGAGTCGTCCGCAGACGCAAAGTAGCTGCCGCGGGAAGTCGGAGAGCGAAGTCGCGCGGCGTGGTATGAAATCTCGGCGAATCTGTGAAATTCTTCGCTATACTTCGGACATGAGGATCGTCAAATCGCATCCAGTAAGATCGATTTGTTCGATCGCAGTCCCCACCGAAGAGCGGATAGTTAGTTGCACAGTCTTGCCGAAGGAGCGCGTGTGTCTCGGACCGTTTCGAAGCTCAAACAACGCCCCAACATCGTCAGCGTCCACCTATCCTCGGAAGCCAAGGCGAATCTCGACGCCGTCTGCGCGCAGCGCGGCATGACCATCAAGACCCTGCTGGGCCGCTTGATTGAGTGGTTCGTTGAACTTGACCGCACGGAGCAATCCATCGTTCTGGGGCAGGTCGAGCCCGACGACTTCAAGACCCTGGCACAGATCATCCTGAGCCGTAAGGCGACGAACGGCGAACCGCGAATCCGAACCCAGCGACGCGCCTGATAAGCGATCGGCACGCCACCCGCGAAAGGCGGTTTACCGCACGTGCTGCGGCTGGCCGGAACGGCACGAGTCGCTCAGGAGAGCTCCGCCTCGATTTGCTCGCATAGGTAGTGGTACACGACCTGGTGCGCTTCCTGGATGCGATCGCTGGACGTGTGCGGCACACACAGGAGGTAGTCGCATTGCGAGGCCAGCTCGCCGCCGGTCTGGCCGCTGAAGCCGATCACCACGGCCCCGCGCCGCCGCGCGGCTCGGGCAGCCGCAAGCACGTTGGGCGAGTTCCCGCTGGTGCTGAGGATCCAGACCACGTCACCCGCTTGAGCCAGGCCCTCGATCTGCCTGGAGAATACGTGCTCGTAACCGAGGTCGTTGGCGACCGCGGTCAGCGTGGACGTGTCGGTCGTCAGCGCCACCACTGGCAGCGCCGCACGCTGGCGCTTGAAGCGGCCCAGGAGTTCGCCGGCGATGTGCTGCGCGTCCGCGGCGCTGCCGCCGTTGCCCAGCACGAACACACGCCGCCCGCTGCGCAGCGCGCCGCACAGCACGGCCGCAATCATCTCCAGCACCGGCGTGGCGTCGGCAAGCTGCGCGATGGTGCGCTGATGCTCCGCGAGGATCGACTGCCAATCTCGACCCGTTGACACCGGCGTAGACCTCATTGCGTTTGCGTGCGGATGCGGCGCAGCTCGTCGCTGGTGCTGAATCCCTGAACGAACGGAACCACCTCGACCCGTCCACCGCGTTTCAGTACCACCTCGTGACCGACGACCTCCTGCAGCCGATAGTCGCCGCCTTTGACGAGCACGTCCGGCGCCACCCGGTCAACCAGCGTGTGCACCGAAGAATCATCGAACAGGACGATGTAATCCACGGCTTCGAGGGCGGCCAGCATGCGCGCCCGAACGCGCTCGTCGCGCACCGGCCGATCGGTTCCCTTCTGCTGGGCCCGGACCGAGGCATCGCTGTTCAACCCGACCACCAGCAGGCTGCCCAGGCCGCGGGCCCGCTCCAGCAGCTCGACGTGCCCAGGGTGCAGCAGGTCGAAGCAACCGTTGGTGAACACCACCGTCTCGCCGCGCTGCCGCCGCGCCGCCAGCTCATTGAGCAGGTCGGGCAGGCTGCGCAGCTTGCCGCGGCCGGCGGCGTGTCCGCGCTCGAGTTCGCTGATGACTTCGCCGCGCGGAATCGGCACGCAGCCGAATTTCTGCACTTCCAGGCCGCCCGCGATGTTCGCCAGCGGCACGGCCTGTTCAAGCGTCGCGCCCGCGGCCAGCGCCACCGCCATCATGGCCAGCACCGCGTCGCCGGCGCCGGTGTTGTCGTACACGGCGCGCGGCCGCGTGGAAAACTGCACGGCGCGGCCGTCGCGCTGCACAAGCCGGGCGCCGTCGCGGCCCAGCGTAATGACCCGCGCG
>CAYOHG010000379.1:0-3926 GCA_964403685.1 uncultured Planctomycetales bacterium | reverse complement strand
CCAGTCCGGCCGCGGCGCGCGCGCCAAACTCCTCCATGGACGGCAGATCCTTCAGGTCGGCCAGGCCGAAAACGTCGAGGAACTTCCGGGTCGTGCCATACATCAGCGGTCGGCCGACCACCTCGGCCCGTCCGACGATGCGCACCAGACCCGCGTCGCGCAGTCGCGTGAGCACGTCGCCGCACGCCACGCCGCGGATCGACTCGATTTCCGCGCGAATGACCGGCTGCTTGTAGGCGACGATGGCCAGCGCCTCCAGCGCGGCGCCGGTCAGGCGGGTCTCGGCCTGCTTGTGGTTCAGCCGCTCGACCCAGGGCTGATACGCCGGTAGCGTGAGCATCTGATAACCGCGGGCGATCTCCTCGATGCGGAACGACCGTCCGGCGCAGCCATACTGGCGGTTCAGCTCGGCGACGGCCAGGCGGACCTCGGTCGGCGTCGCGTCGGTGATCTCGGCCAGACGTGACGGGCTGAGCGGTGCATCGGAGGCAAACAGCACCGCCTCGACACGGTGTTCAAGCGAAGGTTCGCGACTCGGCAAAGCGCACTCAGCGGAATCGTCCGAGATCGGCGCGGCTTCGCTCGCCGGCGATTCAGCCACGACGCCGACAGGCTCGCAGAGTTCTCCGTTGATGAAGACGGGCGGCTGGCGGGGCGCTGGCGGATCGGCGCTGCACCCATCGCCGTTGAGATGGGTCGAATCGCTCCGCATGCGGTTCCTAAGACGCCGGCCGCGGCCGTTCGTACGAGCTGGCGCTGCGGGCGCATCCTCACGTTGGACACCGCCGTCCGGCGACGGCGAAGAAGCTGCGTCGACCGGGTCGCGGGACGGGTCCATGACGGTTTCGGGTTGGCTGGCAGGAACGGGCGCGCAATCCGTGCACGCCGACAAGACGCTGGTGTCTTCCATGACCATTCGCTCCTCGCTCGGACAGACACAAGCGTATCACGCGCGCGGGTGAGCGTCCAGCGAAAAAGTGCCTACAGCGCGGCGATCAGGCGCTCAAGCTCGCCGCGATGCTCCTCGATCTGCGCAACCAGCCGAAACTGCGTGCGGGCGCGGTCCAGGTTCTGGTTGGTACGGGTCGTGCGATAGTAGGTGTCGCCGTTGAGGTGGTCGGTCAGGAACCGTATGCCCTGCTCGAGCGTGATGACCCAGGCGGACTCCACGAGCAAGGCGCGTTCCGCGGGCGTCAGGAACGCCTCGACCTCGGCTAAGTACCCCTCGGCCAGAGCTTCAAAGCGCTCGGTGTCGAGCACCACGGCGGACAGGTCCGGTTCGTCCTCCGCCGCGGGCGTGGCCATCGAGCGAACCATGTCGCCGAAATCGACCAGCACCGTGCCGTGCATCACCGTATCGAGATCGACCACGCAGAGCGCTTCTCCGCTCTGGTCATCCAGCAGCACGTTGCTGAGCTTGGCGTCGTTGTGAGCGATGCGCTCGGGCAGTTTTCCTTCCCGAAGCGGGGCGGTCAGCACGTCGGCGCCGCCGCGGCGTTCGGCCGCGAAGCTCAGCTCAGCGGCGACGGAGGCGGCCCGCCCGGCGGCGTCGGCCCGCGCAGCCGCGTGCAGCGCCTCGTAGCGCAGCCCGGTGTCGTGGAAGTGCGGAAGCGTTTCGTGGAGGCGGGGGGCGGGCAGGCTGGTCAGGTAGCGCTGGAACGCACCGAACGCGCGGCCGGCGGTTTCGGCCTGTTCCGGGCGGGTGACCGCGGCGTGGCTGTGCGTGTTCTCGATGAAGTGATACATGCGCCAGGCGGTGCCGTGCTCGTCTATCCAGCAGCGCTCTTTCGCCGGCGTGTGGACGACGTGCAAGCTCCGCCGATCCGCCTGGGCCAGCCCGCCGGCCCGCACCATCGCGCGCACGTGAGCGCTGACGTGGTCGATGTTCTCCATCAGCGCGTGTGGATCCGGGAAGATGTGCGGGTTGATCCGCTGGAGCAGGTAGCTGTGCCGGCTGGCCCCATCCACCGTGTGGACCCGGTACGACTCGTGGATATGGCCCAGACTGTAGCGTTCGATGCCGTCGACCTCGCAGTTCAGGTCGAACTGCTCAGCGATCGTGCGGATCTTCGGCGGCACGTTCATGACCACAGCTCCCTGGGATAGACCCCGCGGGTCACCAATTCGTCCAGAAACGCCTGCACGCGCGGCTTGTCCTGCGGGTGCGTCACGCCACACCACGTGTCGCGGCTGCGCTGCACCCGCACGCGCCGTCGCCCGCTGCGAATCTGCTCCTCGACGACTGACGGCAGGTAGCATTCGCCCGCGGACGAGGCCCCCTGCACGCGCAGAAACTCCGCGAAGCTGTCGCGCAGCGCGGCGAACAAGCTGGGTTGAAACGCCCAGCAATTCATCGAAACGGGCAAGGCCCCGGACAGCGTCTGCATCCGGCCCTGGGCGTCAGGATACCGCGCATCGCTTCCATGTCGTTCGATTTTTGTCGTCTCGACGATGGATTCCAGCCAGCCTTCGGCGGAGACCCGACATACGCCGCGCGAGACGGTCCCCGCCTCCGTCAGCGTGTCGCGCAGGTCGTAGGCGACCATCCCGTACGTATCGTCGCGCGCTCCGCGGTCGAGCAGATCCGCCAGCCCGTCGAACGCCGACCGCCCGTAGAAGTCGTCGGCGTTGATGACCGCGAACGGACCGTGCACCTGCGGCGCGCTGACCAGCACGGCATGAGCGGTCCCCCACGGCTTGGTTCGCTCCGGCGGCGGAGAAAAACCCACGGGGACCGCCGACAGCGTCTGATATGCGTACTTGGTCTCGATGCGCGGCTCGACTCGCGCGCCAATCGTGGCACGAAACGGGACTTCCATGTCGGGTCGAATCACCAGCACGAGCCGCGTAAAGCCGGCCCGCAGCGCATCATACAGCGAGTATTCGAGTATCGTCGCCCCGGCGGGGCCCATGCCTTCGGTCTGCTTCAATCCGCCATAGCGGCTGCCCATTCCAGCAGCTAGCACGACGAGCGTTCTGGTCATTGGCGGCCCTTTATTTCCGACAAGGCGACGCGAACTTTAAAAACCAGCGGTCGGCGACGCAACGTCCGGCGGTCGGAAAGCAGGTACGCCGCAGGTTTGGCGATGTTAAGATGACGTTAACCAGCGGCGTGGACCGGCCGGCCGGTGCGCATCGCAGAGTCGCTGCCGAGACACCACGGAGGGTTGTTGTGAATCTCGTCCGTTTGGCGCGGCTCTCCGCCGCAATGGTGCTGGCGCTGGCCGCCGTCGCGGCCCGCGCTCAGTTTACCGGCCCCAGCTCCTCGAGCGAACCCTACCTGCTGCCGACCCTTTCGGGCGTGGCGACGACCGCGATCCTGACGGTCGGCGACAGCGCGGCGGGCTATCGCATGGTGGGTTCGCCCGACGGGCTTGGTGCGCTCGATGGACCGGGCTCGCGGCTGACGCTGCTGATGAATCATGAGCTGAGCCCTGGCGCGGGCGCGGTGCGTGCGCACGGACGGACGGGCGCATTCGTCTCGCGCTGGGAGATCGACCGCACGACGTTTGCCGTCGTCAACGGCCGCGATCACAACACGGCGCCGACCGACATTCATCTCTGGAACGGCAGCGGGTATACGCCGGCGACAACCAACTATGCGCGCTTCTGCTCGGGGGACCTGGCCGCGTCGAGCGCGTATCGGTTCGGGGCGCTGGGCACTGATGCCCGCATCTTCATGAACGGCTAGGAAAACGGCAGCGAGGGCCGCGCCTTTGCGCACGTGGTGAGCGGCACCGGGCAGAACACCAGTTGGCAATTGCCGCGGCTGGGTCGCTTTTCCTGGGAGAACTCGGTCGCCAGTCCGCACGCACAGCAGAAGACGGTGGTCATCGGCACCGATGACTCATCACCGGGCCAGGTTTACATGTACGTGGGCAGCAAGGCCGCCGCTGGCAGCGACATCGACCGCGCTGGCCTGACCA
>CAYOHG010000378.1:0-3957 GCA_964403685.1 uncultured Planctomycetales bacterium | reverse complement strand
TTCGCCACGGAGGCGATCGAAGACGACCGCCAGTTCCTGTATTTCTGCGATGGCGCCGGCAACGTCACGCAGCTCGTCGACGGCACGCCGACGGCGATCAGCTTCGGGCGGCTGGCGGCCCACTACGAATACGACCCCTTCGGCAACCTGCTCAACGACCTGAGCTACGACAGCCCGGACGATGACGACCCCTGGCCCGACGCCGGCGAATACGCGGCACTGAATCCTTTCCGCTTCAGCACGAAGCGCTTCGAGCCGTTCGCGTCGCCGGCAAACGCGGACGGTGGCGGCGGGAGTGGTGGCGGGTCGGGCGGCGCGGGCGGCGCCGTGCGATCGGTCGCATCCGCGCGCAACGCAAGCGTAGGGCGCGATCAACTCCAGCCGCTAGGTTGAAACATACGCTCTGCCTGAGAATTCCGAGGTGGATTCCCCGAACTCGGCGCCGTCAATTCCGCCCAGCCGGCAGGCCCACCTTCTGGCCCAGCACCGCCCGCCGCACCCACTCGCCCTGCTCGTAGCTGAACCGCCGCAGGGCCACGCGCTGCTGGTTGCACGGTCCGTTGCCGCGGATGACGGCGTAGAATTCGTCCCAGTCGGGCTGGCTGAATTCCCAGCGCTTCGCGGCCGGGTCATAACGCAGCTTTTCGTCGGGCACCCAGACTGCCGAGCCGTCGGCGTTACGCACTATGCGGCCGGAGTCCGGCGGGCCGCCGGGCACGGTCTCGCGCTTGTAGGTCTTGATTACCAGCCCCAGGTCGCGTGCCGCGGGCGCGAAGCGGTCGACGAACTTCTGCCGCAGCTCATCGTTCGTCGCGGTCTTGATCCGCCACTGCATGAACGGCCCGGTCTTGACGCTGTCCTTGTCGGGCGGGCCGAAGAACATCAGGCACGGGTTCCACCAGCGGTCGAAGGCCGCCTGCATCATCTGCTTCTGCCGCTTCGTGCCGCTCATCAGCGTCAGCACCATGTCCTCGCCGTGCTTGAAGTGAAACGCCTCCTCCATGTTGATGCGCTTCATCGTCCGCACGTAGGGGCCGTAGCTGCCGTCGGCCAGCGTCTTCTGGTTCATGATCGCGGCCCCGTCGACCAGCCAGGCGATGGCGGCGACGTCGGCCCAGGTCGGGGCCGGGTAGTTGAACACGTTGTGATATTTGGTCTTGCCGGTCACCAGGTCGCGCAACATCGCGTCGCGCGGCTTGCCCAGGTCCTGGCTGACGCGGTAGAGCATCTGCCCGTGCCCGACCTCGTCCTGCACCTTGGCGATCAGCGCCAGCTTGCGCTTCAACGACGGCGCCCGCGTGATCCACTCGCCCTCCGGCAGCGCCCCGACGATCTCGCTGTTGGCGTGGTGTTCCGACATCCGCAACATGCCGATGCGGTAGTTCTGCGGCATCCACTCATCCGCTTCGATCAGCTCGCGGCGGTCGATGCGCTGCTGGAACGCGGCCAGCTTCTCGGGCGTCTCCCGGTGCGACCAATCCAGCTTCAATTCCTGTTCGGTCGATGCGCTGACGCTCATGCCGGTCTCCTGCGATGGTGCGGGAATTATACGGCGCGTTCCTGATGAGCGCGGCGCTGCGCGGGCTTTCACCCGGCAGGCGGCGCCAGCGGACCAAGGTTGGTGATCGTGCCGCCCCAGATCGCCGAGTTTGGAATCGTCACGATGTGGCCGTCCTTGTTCTTGAGCACCGTTGAAACCAGCGTCATGGACTGCACCACGCCGGTGACGCCGGCCACGGTAACATGATCGCCCAGGTCGTACGGGCGGTAGAGCAGAATCATGATGCCCGAGGCGAAGTTGCTGAGCGTGCCTTGCAGCGCAAAGCCGATCACGAATCCGACCGCTCCCATCGCTGCGAGAAACGGGCCGATGTTGACCTCGAGCATGGAAAGCGCGACGACAAAGCCTACGAAAAACGTCACCTTGGACACGGTGTTGACCGTGAAATCGCGCAGCAGCTTTGAGACGTTCTTGAACGAACTCAACGCCCGGTTGGTGACGCTGCCCAGCACGCCCGAGATGATCCGGAAGATCACCAGCACGCCGATGAACAACAGGATGTTCTTGCCGTAGCGAATGCCCCCTTCCGGCGATTTCAGCCAACTGATCACGGTCGTCCAGGCGGCACTCACGTCATCAACCTTCACGGACAGCCCGCTCACGGCGGCAACATACGTGTCAAACTCGTCGCGCGCGCCGCCCTTCGACTTGAGCTCTCCGAGAACCAGATTCAGCCGGTCGATCAGCCGCGTGCGCTCCTCGCGGGCAGCCGCCGCCTGCTCAAGCAGCTTGGTCTTCTCGTCCCCCGCGACTTTGCCGGCCGCAATCTCCAGGTTGCTGATCTCGCGGACTTTGGCGCGCACCTGGTCAAACCAGCCGTTCGCCTCGACCAGCAGCTCCGGTTTGGTCAATGGCCGCAGCATCAGCGCCAGCTCGCCGGCATCGAGAGCGGCCGGTTGGCTCGCACTGGCCAGCGTGACCGGCTTCGGTGGCGCGTCCTCGGCAGACGCCACACTCGCGGACGCCCACGACACGACCAGCACCCAGGCCGCGATACCCAACAATCGAAACACGTTAGACCCCCTGTCCAGCCATGAAAAACCCCTGCTCCGAACCGGAAGAGCCGCAACAAGAGCCTCGCCGAACACCGACACTGTAATCGCGGGAAGCGCCCGGCGGCAACTTGCTTCAGCGGCGCAATGATGCAGTACCGACCACTCAGGCGGCCGGCGCATTATTCACAAGGTCGCGAACCGCCGCCGGCGTAATCTGCGCCAGCTGCTCCACGATCCGTTGTGCGCGCGCGGCCTCGAGCGTCGCGCGCGTATGCGTGCCGATCAGCGCCACAACCGGCATTCCGGCCGCGTGCGCCGCCTGAATCCCCACCGGGGCGTCCTCGACCACGACGCAGGCGGTCGGCGCAAGGCCCAGCCGTTCGGCCGCCAGCAGGAAGCAATCCGGCGCGGGTTTGCCGTGCGAAATGTCCGCCCCGGTCACGACCGCCGGGAAGAACGGGCGCAAGCCGGTCTCGTCCAGCACCAGGTCGGCGTTTTCGCGCGGTCCGCTCGTGCCGATCGCCAACGCGAGACCGGCCGCGTGAAGCGTGGCGACTGCTTCGCGCGCGCCGATGCTGAGCGGCACCAGCCCGCGAATCAGCTCGCGGTAGACGCGCTCTTTCTCATCGTCGAGCCGCCGGACCTCGTCGTCGGGCGTCGCGTCGCCCCAGACCATTCGCACAATATCGCGGCTGGTGCGGCCGAAGGTGGAACGGAAGAACTCGTCGGTCATGCTGCGGCCGTGCCGCTGTGCAAGCACGCGCCAACTGGCCGCGTGGGCCGGTCCGGACGCGACGAGTACGCCGTCCATATCGAAGATCACGCCTATTCGTGCCATCCGCACCACCTCCTCAGGGCCGCGGATCGTATGCGACCCGGTCGCGCATCGCGAAGCGTCGTCGATCGGGCACGCGGGTGGTCCGCGCGAAGGCCGAGCGCCATTCGGTTTTTCGGTGCGATTTCGCCTGGCTGGCCGCGTTGTGAAGCCGCGCCAACGTGCCTTACACTGGCGCCGATGAACCTCGGCCCCGCCCACGATCCGGCCGCGCAGGCGATCCACCCGTCCGCAACGCCCGCCGCAAGTGCCGCCAAGAGCGATTCGCCCGTGATCGTTGAGCTGCGCGCGGTCACCAAGGTGTACCAGACGTCCGAACACCGCGTGCAGGCGCTGGCCGGAGTTTCGCTGACCATGCAGGCCGGCCGCTTCACCGCCATCATGGGCGCCAGCGGCTCGGGCAAGAGCACGCTGCTGCACGTCATTGGCGGGCTCACGCCACCTTCCAGCGGCAGCGTGCTGATTGAGGGGCAGGATCTCGGCAGCATGTCGGACTACACGCGGACCGTCTTTCGCCGCCGCCGGCTGGGCATTGCGCGGCGTCCAGTGGACGACGCCGCAGGGCG
>CAYOHG010000377.1:0-3964 GCA_964403685.1 uncultured Planctomycetales bacterium | reverse complement strand
GGCGACAACATCCCCGCCGACGGCCAGATCATCGTGGGCGAGTCCACCATCAATGAAGCGAACATCACGGGCGAATCGCTGCCCGCTGAGAAAGGCGTCGGGGCGGAAGTCTTCGGCGGAACCAGTAACGTCACCGGCGCGCTGCGGGTGCGCGTGACCAAGGCGGGCTCCGACACGACTCTCGGCCGCGTGCAGGATCTGATTCTCGACGCCGAGCGGACGCGCATCCCGCTGATGCGCCTGATCGACCAGTATGCCGCGTGGTACACGCCGATCACGCTGATGCTCGCGGGCGTCGTGTGGTTCTTCACGCGCGATTTGCAGACGACGATCGGCATCCTGGTGATCGCCTGCCCGTGCGCGCTGATCCTCGCGACGCCGACGGCCATCGTCGCGGCCCTGTCGGTGGCGGCCCGGCTGGGCATTTACATCAAGGATGCCGGCAACATCGAGTGGGCCCGCCGACTGACAGCGGTCGTGTTCGACAAGACCGGCACACTGACGACCGGCGAGCTGGCCGTGACGCGGCTGACACCGGCCCCGGGCGTGGATGCGGCGGAGCTTCTGCGGGCCGCGGCTTCCGTTGAGCAGCTCAGCAAGCACCCGGTCGCGCGGGCCATCAGCACGGTCGCCAACCGCGCCCGCATTCCGCTCGATGACGCGACGGAGTTTGAGGAAGTGTCCGGCATGGGCGTGCGCGCCCGCGTCCGCGGCACGCCTGTCACCGTCGGACGGCGAAGCTGGGTGCAGGAGCTGGGCGTCGACCTAAGCCCGCTGACCGGCGAGTCGTTCGAAGAACCCGAGGGCCTCAGCACGCTGTACGTCGCCCGCGACGGCCGCAGCCTGGGCTGGATCGGGCTGGAAGACCGCACCCGCCCCGAGGCGCATCACGCCATGAACGAGCTGCGCGAGCTGGGCGTGCGCGACCTGATCATGGTGACCGGCGATCGCTGGTCCGTCGCGCGGCGCGTCGCCAAGGAAATGGGCTGCACGCAGGTGCAGGCGGAGGTGCTGCCGCAGGACAAGCTCGCCCTGGTAGGCGCGCTCAAACAGCAGGGGCACACCGTCGCGGTGGTCGGCGACGGCGTCAACGACGCCCCCGCGCTGGCCGCCGGCAACCTGGGCATCGCGATGGGCGCCGCCGGCAGCGACATCGCCATGAACAGCGCCAGCATCGCCCTGATGAGCAGCGACCTGCGGAAGCTGCCGTTTTTGGTCAGCCTTTCGCGGGCAACCACCAGCGTGATCTGGCAAAATGTGGTCTTCGGCGTGACGTTCATCGTGATCGGCGAGATTCTGATCATCACGAAGGTGATCGGCCCGATGACCGCCGCCTTGCTGCACACCATCGCGTCGGCGATCGTGGTCTTCAACAGCGCCCGGATGGTTCGCTACGGCGAGCATCTCGAAGCGCACGTGGCCCGCCCGCGCGGGGGCGAGCCCGAGCAGCCCAGCGGACGAGTGGCGTTGCAGGCCGTGTCGTAGGCCCAACCGGCGCGGCGGCTCAGCCGACTTCGCGGGTCTGGAACATCGCGACGCCGACCGCGAGCACCGCCGCGATGTACAGACTGGCGTAAGCGGCGACATGAACGACCTGAATGGCGGGAACAGTGATCTCCTGGGTAATGGCGTCGCCCAGCCAGAAGTATTGGAAATTCGGAAGCGCGTGATAGAGCACCGGGAAAAGCCAGTTCTCATCCAGCCGGCTGCCGAGGTAATAGTCGGTCAGCAGGCCCAGCACGAACACGGTGGCGCACAACGAGAGCGTTACGACCGGCGCGAAGCGCGTACTCAGCGCGACCGCAAACGCGCACAGGATCATCACCGCCAGGAAATTCAGCGCGACCGCCGAGAGAATCATCGGCGAGGGAACATCCGTCAGGACGGGCTGGAGCTTCCAGGCCTTGTCCAGCAGCAGCGTCGCGGCGTAGGCGAGGCTCCCGCTGGGCAGGATCCAGCCCATCAGCGCGGCCAGGAAATTCCAGCCGTAGACGTAGTTGCCGAACGTCGCGGCGACCAGGCTGATCAGCGCAGCCACGCTCGACAGCAACAGCACCGGCTGGTCGTAGCGGTCGGCCCGCGTTTCCATGACGCCGTGCTGGAGCGTCATCAGGAACGTGAGGGTCAGCAGGTAGTAGGCCGCCAGCACCGCGACGGCCACGCCCAGGAACTTGCCCAGCAGGAACAGCGGGCGCGGTACGGGCTTGGAGACGACCGTCAGCACCGTGAAGCTCTCGATTTCGCGCGTGATCACGCCCGTGGCGCTGAATGCGCTGCACGTCAGCCCGAAGAGCAGCAGCGTCGCCAGGGCGACATCGATCATGATCTTGATGTCGCTGCCGGATTCCAGCGAGTACGCCGAGAGCCCCGGGTTCAGCAGCAGCAGGCCGATCGCCGACCAGGTCAGCACCGAGTAGATCGGCTGACGCACGATCTCGATCAGGGTGGTCCAGGCGATCGCGTGAAGTTTGCCCAGCATCGATGTCGCGTCCTGCCCGCCCGGCGCACGCCGCCTGCCGGAGGGGCGGGGCATTATGACGCTAACGCGCGGCGGGCTCAATCCCACGTACGACGCCGCGGGCCGGCGGATCGCGCCGCCGCCGGATTCGCCCGCCCAGAGGATCGCCATGCACACTGAAACCAAGCACCTGCGGAGCCGTCGCGCGGCGCTGGGCGGGTTGCTGCTTCAACTGGCCGCTTTCTTCGCCTTCCTGGCGCTTTGGGCGGCGACGAAATCCGCCGCCCTGGGCGCGGCCGCGTGGTTTTCGGCCTGCGGACTGCCCCTCTGGTTCGTCGCCCTGCTGATCTTCCGCCAGAAGGAGCTGGCCGCGCTCGAAGCACTCGATCTCGAGCAGTTGCAGCGGGAAAAATCGACCAGCGGCGGCGGCGAGGCGCTGTTTGGCGAGCAGGGCGCAGCGGCCGGGTTCCGGGTCGCCGCGGCGCGGCTGCAATGGATGGAGCGCTGGCTGCTTCCGCTGTTCAGCATTCTGGCGGCCCTGGCCTTGCTCTCATTCGGCGCCGCGGCGCTGCTGGACGCCCGCAAGTACATGACCGACGAGACCCTGCGCTGGCCGCAGTTGCGGGTCGCCGACATCGGGTTGATCCTGACGGCCCTGGTCACCGTCTGCCTGTTCTTCTACGCGCGCTTCGCCACCGGACTGGCGCGCGTGGCGGATTGGCAACTGCTCCGTGGCTGCGGCTCGTTCATGCTCGGGAACGTGCTGGCAGGTGCGGCGATCGCCGTGGCCTTCGGACTGAAGCTGTACCAGAACATCGAATCCGTCGAGCACTGGCTGGCCCTGGCGATTCCAGTCGTCATGGTTCTGCTGGCGGCCGAGATGCTGGTCAACGTCGTGCTCGACGTTTATCGTCCGCGCACTCGCGGGGTCGAGCCGCGGGCCGCATTTGACAGCCGCATCCTGGGGCTGTTCTCCGAACCGGGCGGCATCGGCGTGTCGGTCGCCGAGGCCCTGAAATACCAGTTCGGGTTCGAGGTCTCACAATCCTGGTTCTACCAGCTCCTGCAGCGCACGTTTGTTCCGCTGGCGGGCGTCGCCACGCTGATCGTCTGGCTGCTGAGCTGCATCATCATCGTGCACCCGCAGCAGCATGCCATCGTTGAGCGGTTTGGCCGCCAGCTCGACCCCCAGCATCCGCTTGGCCCAGGCATTCACTTCAAGGCGCCTTACCCGTTCGCCCGCGTCGATCGCTTCGAGACCGGGCGCATTCATGAATTCGTGGTCGGGTTCCGCGCCGGCGACAGCCCGCTGGCCGATCCGCAAGCCGGCGCCGAGAGCGGCGCCCGCCCGCCGATCGAGCTTTGGACCGACCCGAAACACCTGGGTCGCGAGCACTTCAACTTCATCATCGCCCCGTCGCGCTCGGACGAGACGCCGGCCAGCGCGCCCGCCGCGGGCGACGCTTCCGGCGGCACGCAGCGCGCTCCGGTGCACCTGGTCCGCAC
>CAYOHG010000376.1:0-3967 GCA_964403685.1 uncultured Planctomycetales bacterium | reverse complement strand
CGCGTTCGCATCGCCCGCTGATTCTCGCCTGCGGACCCGAGCCGATGCTCGCAACGATCGCGGGTCAGTCGCGCCGGCTGGGCTTCGACGCGCAGCTTTGCATCGAGCGCCCGATGGGCTGCGGGCTGGGTACGTGCCTGTCCTGCGTGGTTCGCGTGCGCGATGCCAGCCGCTCCACCGGCTGGCGCTGGGCACTGACTTGCACCGAAGGCCCGGTGTTCGATCGCGAAGAGCTGTTTGATTTCGAGCCGACGACCATTTCACCCCAAGCCTGACGTTTCGGCCTCACATATGGATTCCATCGCCGCTCCGCGCGATAATCGCCGGCGGCACTCTGGAGGCCTGACATGCGACGACGTGTGATTGGAACGGGTCTGCTGGCCGGCTTGCTCCTGACGACGCTCGGCTGTGTCAGCACTGCCGGCTTCAAGCTGCTCACTCTCGTCGGGCTTTCGAAGGATCCGGTGGTGATCGTGTTGGTGGCCACTCCGCCCGCGGCCGCCGGCACGCCGGGCGAGCTGCTCAACCCGTTCGAGCCGTTCGGCAAGCTGAACCCGGCGCTGACAGACGCGCTCGGCCGCCCGGTGGTTAACGACCTGTGCTTCCCGTTCCAGCTCGAGCCGAATCTGACGCTGGGGCTGTCGCAGGTGGCCTACGTGACGCCGGCCGACTACGCCCGCCTCAACGACCCGCAGAAGTTCCGCATCCTGGCTGTCTCGGCCGACGCGCAGAAGCGCGCCGCGCGCAGCGGACTGCTCGTCGTCCGCAGCGATTCGCCGGCGGCGGGCGTCGCCGACCTGCGCGGCAAGAGCCTGCTCTTCGGTCCGGAAAGCGACGCCCGCACACACCAGGCCGCCCTGCTGTTGCTCGAACAGAACGGTATCCGCCGCAGCGATCTGTCGCTTGAACCGCTGCCGTTGCCCGGCTCGGTCAAGACTCGACCGAAGTCGCGCGACATAATCGACGCGGTACTGGCCGGCGGCGGTGACGGCGGCTTTATCGACGAGGCCGCCTGGGATGCCCTGCCCGAAACCAGCGACAGCAGTCCGGCCCGCAACCGGCTGCGCGTGCTCGCACGAACAACCCCCCTGCCGGATCACCTGTTCATCGCCTCGCCGACGCTGGAGCCAGCCACGGCCGACGCGCTGGCGGCGTTTCTGCTCAAGGCCGCCGAGAAGCAGCCTGAGACCCTCGCGCCCATGAAGGTGGCACAGTTTGTCGCCGAGACGCCGGAAGTGCGCTCCGCCTGCCTCGCGCTCAAGCAGATGCCGATGTCCGACCCGTCGGCGCCCGCGGGGATGTCGGCGACCGCGGCCGATACTCAGCCGCAGTAACCGGCCGCAAGGAATGTGGCTCGCCGGCCGCGGGGAATGTGGCACCGCCGCCCACGGCTGTGAGCCTTCATACGCGATTCTCCCGGTTCAGGAACTCGAAGCAGTGCTTCCGTGAAACCGCATGGCCGCCCGACCCACGGCGCGCGTGCTCACCGCGCGGCGGACGCCAGCCCTATGGTATGGCCGGCTGCGAGGTCAGCGCCTCGCGCTGCGCGTGCGGCTTGAGCGCGTTGGCCGCGTGCCAGGCCTTGAACCGGCGGTGCGCCTGCTGGCGAACAGCGTCCTCGAAGAACCCGCCGAAGTCGCCCTCCAGCTCGACGTGCGAAATGCCGACCTGGTGCGGATCCAGCCCGTAGATGCGCAGCAGGCACAGCAGGGCCGCGTCGCCGACCGTCTGAAGCGCGACGCGCCCGGCGCCCAGCGGGCGGGCGCGAAAGATCTCGTTATCGTCGATGAACTCCAGCACCGCCGGCGCGGCGCGCTCGTCACCCAGCCGGCCGAGCGTGTTCAGCACCACACCAGGCTCGAGAATCGCCCGGTACATGCCGCGCCCGTGCACTCGCAGCGCCTCGACGATAATCGGGACGCCGTCCTCCGGCGCCGGCGAGTCAACCGCCGCGATCGCCTGCTTGATGAACTCGGTGATCACGATCTGAAGGTCGGCCTGTCCGCCGATGATGCTGCGGGCGCGGAGCAACTGGTTGGCTTTTTCGACGAAGCGGATCAGGCCGGCGGTCAGCCGCGGATCATCGAAGTCACGCGCCAACCGCAACGCCTCAGCACACACGTCGGCGCTGGGGTCCATCAGCTTGGCGGCCAGCAGCAGCCCGGCCCCGCTGGCCGGGTCGCGCGGCAACTGGTCGATGGCCGCCAGCCGTACTTCCTGATCGTCGTCGAACAGGCGCATCAGCAGTTCAGGATAACGCTGGGCGAACGAGTCGAACGTCGCCCGATCGGCGGCCGCCAGCGAAGCGCGATGCAACCGCACACGCACCGTGGCCGACAGTCTGGCCAGCGCCATGTGAATGCGATACTGCTCCTCGATCGGCCGCTGATCAGCGGCTTCCAGCGCCGCGACGAGCGGATTCGTCAGCCGATCGATCAACTCATCGGTTGCATCGGCGGCTTCGACCGCGTCCCCACCGGCGATCCGCTCGATCACGCCGCGCAGGTCACCGGTATCGCCCGAAGCGGGCTGCGACGCCGGCTCCTGCGGCATCGCCACCAACAGCACTGCCAACAGAATGAGGGGCATTCCATCGCTCCACGGGGTGGATAAGGCATTCAAGCGCTCAGGCGCCGTTTCGCGGTCCGAGCTTGTCGGCCAGCGCCTGGGCCACGTTTTCGGGCACGAGTCGGCGGATGCGCTCGCCGCCGCCGCCGAGCTCGTAAATCTGCTTCACATACGTGCTGGAGGTCAGCACGTGCTGGTCGCTGGTCAGCAGAAAGACCGTCTCGACGTCGCCGATCATCGCGTTCACCGCGGCCTGCTGCACCTCGTTGCTCAGGTCGTTGACGTCGCGGATGCCGCGGACCAGGACCCGCGCTCCGCACTTGCGCACGAAGTCGATCGTCAGCCCTTCGTACGACTCGGCCCGCACGTTGGTCAGCCCTTCCAGGTGCGGCAGCAGCAACTCCAGGCGCTCCTGCGAGGTGAAGAGCTCCTTCTTGTCCGGGTTGCGGCCGAGTCCAACGATCAGCTCGTTGAACAGGTCAGCGGCCCGGCGGATGACGTCCAGGTGCCCATGCGTCACGGGGTCGAACGAGCCCGGGTAAACCGCAATGATGTGCCGATGGTTCGCGGGCATGGGTCGGTCCGGTCCTCAGGGCGCGCCGCGGGATTCCGTGCACCCCCGTCCCGTCCGGCGCCGCGGGCAGTCCGGACCGTCGCAGGCGCCCAGGAATGCGTCCCACTCGGCGTGGTTGGTGGCGTCGACGCCGGCCTGTCGCGCCTGATTCTGCAAATAAGTCTGAAGCGTCAGCAGCATGTCGTCTTCGTCGAGCGCATCGAAACCGTCCGCCCCGGCCTTGTGAAGCTGGCGAAACAGCGCAAGGTAGATTTTCTTGACCTGGCTCAACGAGAGACGCAGCTCGATCGAATCGTCCCCGGCCTGTTTCAAGCGCATGAAGACCTCGCAATCGGTAGCGCGGACGCTGACAACACGCGATTCTATGCCGGCGCGGCCGGCGGCAGCGGCGCCCACAGCTCCGCAAGCGCCGTCTGCACCTGCGATCCTTAATCTGCCAGCACCGGCCACGGAGCTTGCCGGTCGCTGCTCACGCCTTGCCGGCGTAGATGTCCATGACCTTTTTAAGCAGCTTGAGCGCCTCGGCCCGCGGACGCTGAAAGGCGTTGCGGCCCATGATGCTGCCGAAGCCGCCGCCATCGCGGATGCCGCGGATCTCGTCGAGGATCGCGGCTTCGTCCTTCGCCGCGCCGCCGGAGAAGATCACGATCCGCCGGCCGTCGAAGGCGCTCTGCACGACATGGCGGATGCGGTCGGCCAGCGTGCTGATCGGGATGGCGTGCTTCTCATAGACCTTCTTGGCCTCGGCCTGCTCGATGAACTGCGTGGGCGGCTTGACCTTGATGATGTGCGCACCAAGCTGGGCCGCAATCTGCGCCGCGTAGC
>CAYOHG010000375.1:0-3989 GCA_964403685.1 uncultured Planctomycetales bacterium | reverse complement strand
GTCTGTGAGAGATGGCTCGTATCGGCAGGGACCAGTCACGCCCGCGGGCGGCAGCGCTCCGTTCACGCGACAAGGCAACGCCGCACGGCTGTGTACGGATTGGCCGGGCCGTCAGCGACCGTAGCAGCCCGCGTAGACGCGTTCCCACTCCGAAAGCGGCGTGTCGGCGCGGAACTCGGCCAGCGGCTCGCCGTCGCGGCAGTAGTGGTCGCCGAGATAGTCGATCGGATCGGAGTCGCTCTCGTCTGCCAGAAGATTGCGGCTCACGACCCAATGGCCATCGCAAAAGCGCAGGATCCAAGCTTCGACGCCGTCCGCTCGCAGAACAACGTCGGCTCCATCGGCCGCCATCCAGCGATCGATCTCCGGGCGAAACGTGGTTGTGTGAACGGCGACCGTCAAGGACATGTGTCGCTCCTGGTTGAGGTCGATCGTCACCTACTCGTCGCATGAACCGCCGGCGCCGGACATTCGACGGCACGCATCAGATCGCTGCGCACTGAAGCCATTCCTTCGGAGGCTCCCCGCAGGAACGGCGGCAACTCTGAAAAGGCTTCGATCGGCGTTCGCCGGTTCGCCGGGCGGCCTCGCCGCGCGCCTTGCGAACGCAAGTGCGCGCCCCAAGTTCCGCATCGGCGTATTACCTCGGGCGGTCATGCGTGTAAAGGAAGGTACTTGTCAATCTGTGCGCAACCGTTCACGGATCTTGCTGCTGTCCAGATAAGCCGCTGGTCGCCCGAACTGCACCCCGTGCGCACCTAACACAGCTAAATAAATGAAGTTGCGCCTAGCCGCCCGCCAGGACGAAGGTGGCGAACTCCGCCGCCGACCGACTCCCGTCCAGCCCGCCACCCCAGAGAAAAACCCGGCGACTTCCGGTAAGCGGGTTGGTCTGGATCAACTGCACCGATAATCGCAGCCGACCTCCGGGGGTGAACGCCGAGCGCGCGTCTGGGGCGAGTGGCAAGGATAGGGTAACAACGCTGCCTGCGTCTGCCCTCGCCTGGACCGCGGCGACGCAGCGGCGCGTGGCGGATTCGCTGAAGCCGGCGGCCGGCCTGACCTGAGGATCCGCGGTAAGGCTCTCGACAACCAGTTCGAGATGCCGCCCGCTGCCGTCCTGAGCCAGGCCGAGGCGCAGCTCGGCATTCTCCGCCAAACCGCGCGGGACGACGCACGCCACCTGCAATTCCCGGTCGGTGTACGCGGCGTGCAGCAGCGGGCGACGGGCCTGCGCCGTTCCGGTCGAACGGCCGCTTTCGTCGGGAAGCAGCTCCGCCACCCGGTAGGCCGCATCGTGGACCGCGCCAGCGGCCCGCGGTTTGATCGCCAGCACATTACGAACGGTCTGATCGAGCTCGACGCGCAGGCCGTCGAAATGGACCAGCCAGCGGATCGCGGTCTGATCGCAAGCAATACCGTCGCGCACGCGGATCGGCGCGGTGATCGTCACCCGTTCGCCGGCATCGCCGCGAAACGACTGGGCGCTGAAATCGCTCGCCAGCGGCGAATCGCGCGGAAGGACGAGCTGCGCGAATCCCTGACGAACGGCCGCCGGCAACACGAGTTCGAGCGCTGCCTCGCCCTTCTGCTCGATCTCGATGGAGCGCGGCGCGCTGATCCAGGGCGCCGCCAGGGTAATCTGCGGCTCGCTTTCGGCGCGCTCCACGTCGAGGGCGAAGAACATCGGTTGCGCCATCGCCGCAACCAGGACCGCGTTGCCGGGCAGATCGAGAATCGGCAGCGGGCGCTGCTCGAAATCCATCGCGTGCAGCGCCCCGGTCACTAGCTGCGCGGGGGCCAGCGCCAGCGGCAGCTCGGTGCCAGGCCGCGGAAACAGTAGGGCGATCTGGCGCTCGCCAGCGAGAAACACATAACTGTCATACGCGTCACCGGCGCCGAAAAGCGGCCCGCAATACTGCATTCCGTTCAGCAGATGCACCGCGGTCGAGTAGCCGATCAGGCTGGCGCGCGGGTTGAAATCACGACTGACCAGTCCCCGCTGGCGCAACGGGTCGCGCGGATCGTCGGACGGGTCTCGCAGGTCGAGCCAAACGGCCCCGCCCACTGAACGGCTTGCCGCCTCGACAAAGTAGCGCATCACGCCGATCGCGTCCGCAATGGAGCCGACGCCGTCGATCGGACCTTGGCGGTGTTCCCAGCGGTGCGCCGGCGGCCAGCGCACCGACGCCAGCGGCTCCTAGCCGAGCTGTTCCAGGGCCGCTCCTACGTCGCCCTCGCTGAGAACCGTCGGCGCAACTCCGCCCACGACCAGCGCCAGCGCCGCCGGCGCCGGCGCGGCCGGCTTCAGCGCCATCGCCGGGGCCACGACCTCCACATCCGCGATCACGGCTCGCAGTCGCTGCTGGAGCGCCGCCGTGGCCTCCAGTTGCGCGGCCGGGTCGGCTGCCGGTGCCGTAACCAGCGGCGCGACGCAACGCACGCGCCGTCCGAATCGGCGCAGCAGCTCGACCAGCAATTGCTCCTGGCGCGGCGCTAGCTCCGCGGCTGGCAGGTCCCCTGGCGGCGAGCACACGATCAACTGGCAGGCAATGTCCCGCCGCGCGAGGTTGTCGACCACCGCTTCCACCGTCGCCAGCTCAAACCTGCCGGCCTGCGGCTCCACCTCCGACCAGGGCAGATCGATCGACATCAAATGCACGCCGAGCTCGTCGGCCAGCTCAATCTCGAGGTCGCGGTCACTGGCCGGCTCGCGCAGCAGATTGGAATGCACGCCAAAGAACGTCGCCCGACCGCGCGGCAGCGTACGGTTGCTGGGCGTCACGGCGACGCTGCTCTCGAACACCACCGGCCGGGCCGTCACGCCCATCACCTGTGCCACCAGGCGATAGAGGCCGGGCTGGTCGAATCGCCGCTGCACCGGCACCTCCTGACGCGAGCGGAAGTCGGAGCCGCTCTTGGGCAAGGCGATCGACGCCTGGCTCGTGTCGACCGTCTGCCCGAGTGCGTCGCGCCATTCGAACCGGACGTTCAGCCGCAGCTCGCGGGCCCTCGGGCTCTTCTCCAGCATCAGCGCCGCTTGCACCGTCGAGCCCGGTTCATAAAGCTGGGTGGCGCGGTCAAAGCGCCACTGTGCGCCCACCAATCCGGCTGGCGCCACGTCGTGCTCTACTTCGAGATCGTCAATGAAAATCACCTGTCGGCCGCGCTGCCGTGTCTGCACACTCAAGCCGATCAATTCGATTGGCCAGGTGATGGCGGCGGGACTGCCGCTGGGGCCGGCGCCAACCTCCCGCAGCTTGTCCGGTTTGAGTTCCGCAAAGACGCGCCCCCACTTGCGGCGATGGTCGATGCGCAGCGTGGCGGTTTCGAAGACCTTCTCGGCCGCATCGCGGATGCGGAATTGCACCGCCGCGTCCCCCTCGTTCACCCACACCTGGGCGGCCACGCGCGTCGCCTGATCGAAGCGCGTCGGCAGCCGGAAGCGGAACGCGATGGTCGCGCTGGCCTGCCCCGATGAGGGGATTTCAATGGAAAGGCTGCGCTGCCCGCGGGCGGGGATATTCGTTTCGACCGCCCGGCAATCCGCCAGCGGAGCCCCGCTCGCCGCGATAATGCTTGTCGCCACGGATTCGTCGTCGAAGTCCGCCAGGACGGACACGACCGGCTCGTCAGCCCGCAGCGTTCGGGCCGCGTGCAGCGCGAGGAGCAACGCCAGTCCGGCCACAAGTCGCTGCTGGATGCACCGCGAGCCGACGCCGCGCGCGGGGCGGATCCCAGCTACCGCGCGGAGTTCATTGGCGCCAGCAGCGCTCGCAGGCGATGCGTCCAGCGCTGGCCGGAGAGCAGGTGCTCGCGCGCCCGCTGCGCTCGGCGAACGACCGCATCGCGCCGGTCGACGGCAGCGGTCACGAGCGCCCGTAGCTCCTTGGGGCCGGAGAACAACGACACGTGTTCGTCGACGCGAAGCACTCCGCCGAGCCATTCCGCCGCCCGTTTGCGCTGCGGGCAGTACAGGGCGATCGGCC
>CAYOHG010000374.1:0-3989 GCA_964403685.1 uncultured Planctomycetales bacterium | reverse complement strand
GGCCTGCTCCTCGCGGGCCTGCGCCGTCGCCGAGAATAGTGCGGCCGCGGAAACACGGCAGCGTCGGTTCTCCCCCGGCCGACGCTGCCTGATTTCCCCGCCGGCTCCTGGCGGCAAGGCCGGACCACCCAACGCCGATCACTTGGCCTGCGCGGCGAGCGTCGCTACGCTGTTGCGATGCTGCGAAAGGTTCTGCACAGCAAGCTCCATCAGGCCGTCGTCACCGCGGTTCGTCCCGACTACTCCGGATCGCTCGGGATCGACCGAAGCCTGCTCGACGCCTGCGGGCTGCGCTCGCACGACGCCGTCACCATCGGAAACTGCCGGACCGGCGACCGCTTCGAGACCTATGTCATTGCCTTGCCGGCCGGCGGCCGGCGGATCGAAGTGAACGGCGCCGCGGCGCACCTGGCGGAACCCGGCGACGCGCTGATCGTGCTGCACTTTGCTCTGCTCGACGAGCGCGAATACGCCGCCTTTCGCCCAACCGTGCTGATCCTGCGGCCCGACAACACGATCGCCCAGACACTGCGCTACGAGCCGGGATAGTCGCCACGAAGCGAAGCAAGGAAAACACGCACCAAGTCTGACCGGCGACCGCCGAAGCCCGGCGGCAAACGCTCTGGCACCGACGTAGATCGAGCCGCCGCACAGCACCACGGGCGATGCTATTCGAGCAGCGCGTCGCGCACCGCGGCCTGCGTTTCCCGCGCAACCCCGATGCGCTCCAGAAACGGCTCGATTCCGCCGGCGGCATCCACCGCGCTGAGCAGATGCTGCATCGCCGGCAGGTTTCCCGGCGTCCCCACCTGCTCGGATAAGCGGAAGTCGCGCAGCACGGTTTCGCGATCGACGCCCAGCAGCGTCAACAGCAGCGCGGTCTGCACGCCGGTGCGGTCCGTGCCCGCCGCGCAGTGGTACATCAGCGGCAAGCGCTGCGGATCCGCCAGCAGCTCGAACGTGTCGCGGAACGCGTCGGCGTTGTCGAGCAGTCCGTTCAGGTAGCGTTGCTCGAGCGGCCCCTCACTGCGAAAGCTGACTGGCCGGCCGAACACCGTCGCCACCAGGTGCACACACAGCACGTCGCCGTTGTACAGCGGTAACGGCAGCAGGCGATTCCGCATGTCCACGACCGTCTGGACACCCAGGGCCGCGAACGCGTCGCAGCCCGCATCGTTCAGGTGCGAGAGCGTTGCCGAGCGAAAGACGACGCCGCGGCGGACGTGGCGTCCGTCGGCGGTGACATAGCCACCCACGTCGCGGGTGTTCTGCGCGCCGCCGAGAACGATCCAGCGGCCGGGCTCCGCATCCGCCGGGGGCGGCTGCGCGTCGAAAGGCCGGCCCTGTCGGAACATCCCAACCACCACGACGACCAGGGGAATGCCCAGAGCCACGGCGAGTATGACGCGGGTGGCCCGTCGTTGGCGCTGGCGCGGCAGCTCGGCTTGGATCGCAGCGGCGGTCACGCCGGCCACGATAGCGGCTGGCGCCCGTCCGGGGCAATGGCCGCGGTCGCCGCCGCGACGGCCCGGATTTCATTGGACACCGCCGGCTGCCTGCGGTTCAAATAGCGCGGCGCGTTGTTCCTTGGCTCGTGATTTCGCCTTGCTCGTAACGGAGTTCGCAATGCTCGCGCGTTTTCCGATGGTCTTCGCGGCGGTACTGCTGGCATCGTGCCCGCTTGCCCGGGCCGGCTCCGACGAGTGGCAGCGCGGCTGGCCGCAATGGCGCGGCCCGTTGGCCTGCGGCGTGGCGCCGCACGGCGACCCGCCGACGCAGTGGGCCGAGGACCGCAATGTGCAGTGGAAGGTGGAGCTGAAGGGCCAGGGTCACGCGACCCCGATCGTTTGGGGTAATCGCGTGTTCCTGCTCAGCGCCGTGGGCGACGCCACGGCCGAGCCCGCCGGCGAAGGCGGTGGACGGCGGCGGCCCGGGCCGCCTGGCAAGCCATTGAAGTTTGTCGTCGCGGCGCTGGAGCTGGGCAGCGGAAAACCCGTCTGGGAAACCACCGTCCGCGAAGCGACCCCGCATGAGGGCATGCATCCGACATCGACGTACGCGTCGGCGTCGCCCTGCACGGACGGAGAGCGCCTGTACGCGTTCTTCGGTTCGCAGGGGCTGTATTGCCTGGACTGGGACGGCAAGGTGCTGTGGGAGAAGGACCTGGGCGACCTCCAGATTCGCATGCAGTTCGGCGAGGGGGCCTCGCCCGCGCTGCATGGCGACACGCTGGTGGTCGTGTGGGATCACGAGGGCGAGGACTTCATCGTCGCGCTGGACAAGATCACGGGTGAAGAGCGCTGGCGCAAGCCGCGCGAGGAGCCGACCGCCTGGGCCACTCCGCTGATCGTCGAAGGCCCGGCCAATCCCCAGGTGCTGGTGAACGCGGCGCGGCGTTTCCGCAGCTATGACCTGCGCAGCGGCGAGCTGCTGTGGGAAGCCGGCGGGATGACACAGAACGTCATTCCATCGCCAGTCTATTCCGACGGGATGGCGTATTTCCTGAGCGGTTTTCGCGGCGCCGCCGCCCGGGCGGTGCGGATCGCCGACGCTCGTGGCGACATCTCGGACACGCCCGCGCTGGCCTGGTCCTACGAAGCGAACACGCCCTACGTGCCGTCGCCGCTGCTGTACGACGGCTGCCTGTACTTCCTGGATAACACACGCGCGATCCTGACGTGTTTGAACGCGCGCAATGGTGAGAAGCACTACGGGCCGCAGCGGATCGAAGGCCTCAAGAACATTTACGCGTCGATTGTCGGGGCCGCGGGCCGCGTGTACATCGCGGATCGCGACGGCGCGGTCGCGGTGCTGAAGGCCGGGCCGGCGTACGAATCGCTGGCCGTCAACACGCTCGACGACGGGTTTGACGCCTCACCAGTAATCGTTGGCGAGCGGCTGCTGCTGCGCGGCCATAAGAACCTGTACTGCATCGCCGGGAAGTAGGAGTCGGCACGGCCGGCAGCATCGTCCGAGGCACCCGGACCGCCGCCGCGAAGCGGATTCGAGCCGATCGTATTCAGGATCACCCGGCGCGCTCAGCGTGCGGCTTCAAGGGTGAGATTTCGCCGCTCGCCCTCGGGATCGAAGAAGTGGGCCCGCTCCATGTCGATGCGGAACGTCGCCGCCGCGCCTTCGCGAATCGCCGCCCGCGAATCCAGCCGCGCGACCAGGTGCGTGTGTCGCTCGGTGTCGATGAACACGTCCATGCGGTCGCCCAGCGGCTCGATCACGCTGACGCGCCCGCTGAACGCCACGCCGTCGGACGAATCGCCCGCGGCGAACAGCTCGGGCCGCAGGCCGACGGTGATGGGCTGATCCACAAACGAGGCCAGCAGCTTCTCGTGCCGGGCGCTGACCGCCAGACGATTCTGACCTTCTTCAAAAATCAGCCCGCCGGCCGCACGTCGCAGGCGGCCTTCGAGAAAGTTCATGGGCGGCGTGCCGACGAAACCGGCGACAAAGCGGTTGACCGGGCGCTCGTAGACCTCGAACGGCGTGCCGACCTGGTGAATCCGGCCGTCCTTCATGACCACGACACGGTCGCCCAGCGTCATGGCCTCTTCCTGGTCGTGTGTGACGTAGATCGTGGTGGTCTTGACGCGGCGGTGCAGCCGCTTGAGCTCGGCGCGCGTCTCGATCCGCAGTTTCGCGTCCAGGTTGGACAGTGGCTCGTCGAACAGAAACGCCTTCGGCTCGCGCACGATGGCGCGACCAACGGCGACGCGCTGCCGCTGTCCGCCGGATAGTGCCTTCGGCCGCCGCGCCAGCAGCGCCGTAATCCCCAGCATGTCGGCGGCCTGGCGGACACGGCGGTCGATATCGCCGCGCTCGTCACGGGCCCGGCGGTAGTAAGGCGGGGCGAATACCGCGGCGAGCAGGTTGTCCCAGGCTCCGTACCTGCGGCGCAGCATCAGTGCAAACGCCATGTTCTGGTAGACCGTCATGTGCGGATAGAGCGCGTAATTCTGAAAGACCATCGCGATGTC
>CAYOHG010000373.1:0-3996 GCA_964403685.1 uncultured Planctomycetales bacterium | reverse complement strand
GCTCTACATCGATCCGACCGCGGCGACCTTCAGCGACGTCGCCGGCTACCAGCTCGCGGCGCTGCACGGCAAGCTGACCGGCGAGTCGCTGCGCGATCATATCGACTACGTCGTGATTGCGCCGCCGGCCGATTTCTTCGTGGATGCGCAGGGCCTGGTCGCCGGTTCGTGCCTGATTTCGCGGTTTTCGCTGACGTCGGCGTACTACCTCGCGTTCATGTCCGATGAGATTCTCGCCGGTGGCACGAACTACACGTTTCGCAACCGCTACTGGTCACCGGGCGAAACGCCCTATGGTTTTGACAGCGGGATTCTGTGGCAGAACGGCGGCCCGAGCGTGGATGGCCGCGGACGCTACCTGCTCCTTTCGGCGATGCTGGGGTATACGGTCGAGCGCGGCAACACGGTCGACGAGATCCTGAACATGATCGACCGCAGCGTCGCGGTCGACGGTTCGCATCCGCCTGGCACAATCTACTTCATGCAGACCAGCGACTCGCTGCGCAGCAGCCTGCGCGACTGGGCCTTTCCGAACGCGGTGGGCACAGTCGCGTCGCTGGGCGGCGCTGCCGAGCACCTCTTGGACGTTCTGCCGCTGGGGCGTCACGACGCGCTGGGCGTCATGACGGGCTGGGCCGACCCGGACATCGACGGCGCCGACATGACGCTGCTGCCCGGCGCGATCTGCGACCACGCCACCAGCGCCGCCGCGTGGTTTGACATCCCCGACCAGACGAAACTATCGCGATGGATCGCCAAGGGCGCCGCCGGCTCGTTCGGCACAGTGGACGAACCCTGCGCCGTGAAGGGCAAGTTTCCGCAGGCCAACGAGTACTTCTTCTACCTGCAAGGCGCCAATCTGGCCGAGTCGGTGCTGCGCAGCGTCGAGTACACGCCGTTTCAGGGTCTGCTCTACGGCGACCCGCTGACGCAGCCATTCGCACACCGGCCCCAGGTTGAACTAGGCGGATTTCCCGATGGACCTGCCAGTGGAACCATCGTGTTGACTCCCAGCGCCACGACGGACCATCCCACTGCGCAGATCGCCGGCTTTGAGCTGCTGATCGATGGCGTTTCGCACGCGACGGCCGCGCCCGGCGGCACGTTTGAAGTCGACACGACCCGGCTGGCCGACGGTTGGCACGATTGGCGCGTGCTGGCGTACGACGATTCGCTCAATCGCACCGTGGGGCGCTGGCAGGCGTGGGCCGACGTGAACAACCGCGGCCGCGGGGCGGCGGTGGGCATCACACCCTATGCCGGCGACCTGTCCACGCTGTACCAGTTCGAGCTGATTCCCGCCGGTGCGGGCGTCGTCGAGGTGCGGCTGCTGCACAACGGGCGGGTGGTTGCGGCGCGGGACGGAGCGGGAGTTGTTTCGGTTCACGGCGCCGTGCTGGGTGCCGGCTCCCCGCGCGTGCAATGCGAAGTGGTCTTCTCCGACAGCGAGGTTGTTCGCAGCGTGCCCAACTCGATTCTGGTCGCGCCGTCAGGCGGCGGCACCGCGGACGGTTTCGCTCCGCTCTCCTCCAGCTTCCACCGTCGCGTGCGGCATCGTGCGCCGCTTCTGCTGGAGCTGCCCGCCAGCACGACCGAACCCGACGCCCTGCAAACATCGATCCTCGCGCCGCCCGCGCAGGCCGAGGTGCTGGCTTGTCCCGGACATTCGGGCCCGAACGGACCGTATCGCCTGCTGCGGATCGACCCCCATGCGGCCGGCACCGATGCGCTGACCTTTGTCGCAACCGACTCGGATGGCCCATCGGCGCCCGGTGTCGTGACATTGATCTACGACCTCTGCCCGGCCGATGTCACGGATGACCGGCGGGTGGATGGTGCCGACCTGTCGGCGTTGCTGCTGCACTTCGGCGGCAACGCGGATTCGTATACCGAGGGCGACCTGAACGGCGACGGGCGGGTCGATCTGCTCGATCTCTCCGAATTGCTGGTTCATTTCGGCGAATCATGCGAGTAGTTCCCGCGCGCCACGTGATCACGACGCCGCGGGCGCGGCGCTGGTGCTACCGCGGCGGCTTTCGCGCGACGGTCGTTCGCGCGGTCGGCGCCATCGCCGAAGTTCGTCCGCTAACCCGGTTCGAACCGTCGCACGATCAGCCGGTCCATACGAACGCGCGTTGATTGTCAACCGCAGGGCGGATACCGTGAGCAATGGAGGAAGCCGTCGAGCGTTGAACGGCCCGGGAACGGATGCCAAGCGAACCGTATGCTAGCTGAAGCCACCCCACTTTCGAGCAGCGTGCTGTGCCTGAACCGCAACTGGCAGGCGCTGCGCGTCACCAGTGCGATGCGGGCCATTTCGATGGTCTACAGCGCGCATGCCGAAGCTGTCGCCGCGGACAACGGCGAATTCGCTTCCTATGACTTCGAGGACTGGGTCGAGCTGAGCGCGGCGCGGGCCCGTTTCGAGCCGGAAAAGCACGACTGGATCCGCACGGTGCGTTTTCAGGTCGCCATTCCGCGCATCGTGCGAGTGCTGGGTTATGAGAAGCTGCCGCGCGTTCAGGTCAAGCTGAACCGCCGCAATCTCTTTGCGCGCGATTCGAACCGTTGCCAGTACTGCGGCAAGCGGTTTCCGACCAGCGAGCTGAGCATCGACCACGTGATACCCCGCTCGCAGGGTGGCACGACCTGCTGGCAGAACGTCGTGGCCGCGTGCGTCCGCTGCAACGTCCGCAAGGGCGGCCGCACGCCCGAGCAGGCCAGCATGCGGCTGGTGGTTCGGCCGCGCCGGCCGCGGCGCTCGCCGGTGCTGACGATCAAGCTCTCCGAGGCGAAATACGCGAGCTGGAAGCAGTTCGTCGATTTCGCGTACTGGAACGTCGAGCTGAAGTAGCCGCCGGAGCGGGTTGCCCGGTCGCGGTCAGCCGCGGCGCGCCCATTCGGCCGCGGGGCGAACGGCGCGCCGATCCTCGTCGCAGGTTTCCCCGATTGCCCCGGCCGTTTTCCGTTGCCTGCGCGCGGCGGGCCGTGGGTGTGGCGCCAAAATGCGAAAATGCGCGTCGCAGGTCGTGACGCGCTGCGGGCCGAAGGGCACAATACCCGTGGGTCGAGGCGGTCGGGTCGGCCGCGCCTCAGGTTCGCCTGCCGGTTGACGCGAGGATCGGGAATGCCAGTGGAACAATGGTCGGAATCCGTGCTGATCGCCGAACTCGGTGATGATCCGCAATTCAGCGACGACATTGCGGCCGTTCTGGAGGCGGTGGGCAACAGCGCCCAGTCCAACGTGTTGCTCAACTTCAGCAATGTCACCTACCTGAACTCCTCGAACATCGCCAAACTGCTGAAGCTGCGCAAGGTCGTGACCATCGCCAACGAGCGCAAGCTCAAGCTGTGCGGGATCAGCAAGTCGGTCTGGGGCGTATTCCTGGTGACGGGGCTGGACCGCATCTTCGACGTGGTGGACGACGTTCCGACCGGGTTGGCATCATTGCAGATCAGCGGCTGAGCCGTCCGGCGCTCACTCGCCTGAAACACCCACAATCAGGGCGTCACCGTCCGGCAGTCCGATCGATTGAAGTGCGTAGCGGTTAGGCTCGAGCGCGATGGTCGTGTTGGCCACGCGGTCGTCGCGGCGGAAGATCTCGATCCGCAGGCGCACGCGGTTGCGCTGCTGTTCCAGCGGCGTCACCTTGGCGCGAAAACCCTCGATCAGCGGAGCGCTGAGTGTCTGGCCGATTTTCACCGAGCCGCGATGCCGGCCTTCGAGCGTGAAGCCCTTGTATTGCGGGAACTGCTTGCGCAGCTTGGCTTCGATCTGCTTCAGCTCGGGCGAGACCTTTTCGCTGTTCTTTACCGCTCGGATGGCCAGCACGCTGACGCGGCAGCCCTTCTCATCGGCCCGGGCGCTGTCGGCCAGCGTCCACAGCCCGCACAGCGCGGCCGCCAGCAGCAGCCGACCGCCGCAGCGGCGTGACCGTGCCGGGCGATGGGCCGGGACGCGGACTGTCGGCGCGCGGTTCAGGTTCGGCTTCATTC
>CAYOHG010000372.1:0-4006 GCA_964403685.1 uncultured Planctomycetales bacterium | reverse complement strand
ATCGCCTGCAACTGCTTCAGCTCGTGCTCGACCGCCAGGCCGTAGCCGCTCTTGCATTCGGCCGTCGTGACACCCAGCGCCAGCATGCGCCGCAAGCGCGGCAGGTTCTGCTCGACGAGCTGTTCGACGGTCGCCGCGCGCACCGCCGCCGTGGTCACGCGGATGCCGCCGCCGGACTGCATGATCGACAGGTAGCTTTCGCCGCTCAGCCGCCGGACGAACTCGGCGCTGCGGTCGCCGGCGAACGGGATGTGCGTGTGGCAGTCGATCAGTCCCGGCAGCACGCAGCCGCCCGCGGCCGACAGCCGCGCGGTCCCGCGCGGCGCGGGCGATTCGTGCCGCGGACCAAACCAGGCGATTCGACCGGCGTCGTCAACCAGGACGGCGGCGTCCGGCAGCACGGTCACCGAGCTCATCGCGGCGCCGCGCAGCGGGCCGGGCGGCACGATTACCAGAGAAGCAATCTCGTCGAGCAGCAGCACGGCCGCACGCCTCCTTCGGCGCCGGGCAGTATAAATGGGCCGCCCGCCGAACGCCGCCGCCTCTTTGCGTCGGCCGGCGCCAACCTTGCCGGACGCGGCGGGTCTGCAAATAATGCCAGTCGGCGGTCGGTCTCGGGGAGCGGGGCGCTTCCGGTTCGACCGGGCGGCAGGGAGGCTCGCGATGTTTACCCGCAGGCTGGAACGCCGGCTCGCCACACTGGGGCTTGTGACTCCGCTGGCGGTGGCCGGCTGCGTCATTACCATTTCAGGCAACGGCAACGACAACGGTGACGACAACCCGCCGCCCACGGCGGTGTTCACCATCCGCCTGTACAACCAGAGCGACACGACGCTCGACCCGCAGTTCTACTTCTCCGCGGACGCCACCACCGTCGACCAGCTCTTCGTCTCAGAGAACAAGTTCACATCGTTCGGCGTGGGAACGCTGGGCGTGCTCGAGCGGGGCGATTCGGACGAATTCACCGTCGAATGCTCCGCGGCCCACCTGCTGGGAACCGCCGGCGGCGCTTTCGGCGACGACGTCAACAACCCGACCGGAAACGGTCGTCTGATCGTCCTGACGCAGGATCTGAGCGTGTTCTGCGGCGACGTCGTCAGCTTCGTGTTCGACGGCAGCGACGGCGCGTACACCACGACCTACACGGTCGACCAGAACTGACGGCTGCATCCGACCGGGCGGCAGGGCGTTTCGTCCGGATTCCCGACCATCGTCCCCCTTCTCGTAGCAATCTTCCATGCCTGCGGCGCGCGCAGCGGCCGGTCTTGCGGCTGTACCAGCCGGCCGAGCGGGCGGCTGCAAGCGCTACCAGATTCGTCGAGTGAAATCGCGGCCCGTTCGGCTCTGGTTTTCCGTTCGCTCTGCCGCTGAGAACGGACCGGTCGACATAGCGCGTAACCCTTTCGCAGGCCGAGCGATCCAACCGCTACACGACCGTGCGGAGCGGCCGCGCAGGGGTACGGCTACAGAATTCACGGAATTTACAATCACCGTGAATAAAATCCGGCCGTCGACGCTATTAGATATGGATGGCGTCGCGAGGCGTCTCGCGCCGCTGAAACCGAGGCTCGCCGTCGAAGCAGGAGGCCAAGTCAGCAGGGGCTAGATCATGAACGCGACCGAACTGGACAAGAGCGCTGAGTTCGACGAGCAGCCTGACGCGACCGAAGCCGTGGTTTCCGGCGAATCCCGCCGGGCCATCGCGGCCGCCTTCCCCGGCGCGGTCGGCAAGCTCGAGATTCGACGGCTCTGGTCGCACGGCGAGACCAGCTACTACCGCGTGAACTGGTGGACCGGGATCGACGGCGGCGACGCCCGCATCCGCGCCTCCGAGTTCGTTGCAGTCGAGCGCGGCGAGTCGCACCCGGTCGTTCACTGTCTTACACCCCTGCGGGCCGCGTAGGCTGAGCCGGCTGCGCTGAGGCCAGAATCGAAACCCCGCGGGGACTGCCGCTGGCCTGCGGCAACCACCGACCGGCTGGCGGTCCCCGCAAACGAGCACCGCTTCCTTCCGGAATAGCCGAACGACGACGGCGCCGCGCGACGCTCGGCGCCGTCGCCGCTTTCCGGCCGGTCGCGTAAAGTGCGCACCAGTCGCCGCATTCACCGCAGGCCGGAGCCCATGATGTCGACATTCGAGCGCGAGGTGCAGGTCGCCACCCAGGCGGTCCGCGCGGCGTCCACCCTTTGCCAGGCCGTGCAGCGCGAGATTACGCGTGAATCACTCGAAAAGAAAGACAAGAGCCCCGTCACCGTCGCCGACTTCGGCAGCCAGGCGCTGGTCTGCCGCGCGTTGGAGCTTGCGTTCCCGGCCGACCCCATCATCGCGGAGGAAGACTCGGCCGGTCTGCGCGCCGCCGACTCATCGGCGATGCTGGGGCGGGTGGTGGCGCAAGTGCAGCGCGCCGCCGGCTCGGCGCCCGACGCCCGCGAGGTCTGCCGCTGGATCGACCGGGGAAGCCAGAAGGAGTTCGGCCCGCGATTCTGGACGCTGGACCCGATCGACGGCACCAAGGGCTTTCTGCGCAGCGAGCAATACGCCGTCGCGCTGGCCTTGATCGTGGACGGACAGATTGTCGTATCGGCCCTGGCGTGCCCGAACCTGCCCGCCGGCGACGGCAGGGGTGCGATCTTCACGGCGGTGCGCGGGCGCGGCGCAATGTGCGTCGGGCTGGCCGGGGGTACAGCGACGTCGGTGCGTGTCAGTGCGACCGCCGACGCGCGCCAGGCGCGTTTCTGCGAGTCGGTCGAGAGCGGCCACAGCGCCCACGGCGACTCCGAACAGGTGGCCGCGCGGCTCGGCATCACGCAGCCGCCGGTGCGCATGGACAGCCAGGCCAAGTACGCCAGCGTCGCGCGCGGCGATGCGGACATCTACCTGCGGCTGCCCACGCGCCAGGACTATCGCGAGAAGATCTGGGATCACGCCGCCGGCGTGCTGGTGATCGAAGAAGCCGGCGGCCGCGTCAGCGACGTGACCGGCCAGCCGCTGGACTTCACGCACGGCAGCGAGCTGCGCGCCAACCAGGGCGTCATCGTCACCAACGGCCGGTTGCACGAACCGGTTGTCGCGGCGGTGCGGGCCGTGCTGGCGCAGGGCCCCCGCCACTGACCCTTGGGCTTCATCCCCGGTTGTGCAAACTCCATCGTTCGGTCATCGACTTTCGGCATTCCGAAATCCCGCCGATCCCGGCAGCCGCAGCACGGTGCCGTGCGTCCTCTCCGACGGCGGGAGCGATGGAGGCACCCGGTTCCGCATGCGGCGCGGGTGTGCGCCACGTGCGGGTCGCTGACGAGTCGGGATCGTCCTCCTACCGCTGCCAGCCAGCCAAGGTCCGGCGCGTGCGCGTCGGCCCCCCGCGGTAGATGTAACCCAAAGGAGAAGCCGATGAAATCGTCATTGCAGGCGTTGATCTCCCTGCGTTGCTCAGTCGCTCTCGCGGCTGGAATCGCCGCGACGCTTCCCGCCGCCGCGCAGGTCTTCGTACCCATGAATACGGCGTCCAAAAACTACAATGAGGGTCGCAGCAACACCGCGGCCCGTTCCATCGCTGTCGTCGGCTATGACGCGACGAGCACGAGCGGCGAGCAGGTCACCGGCCTGTGGTTCTGGCAGACCGATCAGGTGGTCGAATGCCCGCTTTCGCCCGCGGAAGGCGGTTCGCTGTCGGGCCTGACGGACGCCGGCGGAAACCTCTACGGCGCCGGCTGGAAGCTGCGCCCGAACAAGCGCGCGTTCACCTGGGAAACGACTGGCAGTGGTCCCGGTACCGTCACAGAGCTGGCCACCAACCTGCCCTGGGCTACGCAGAGCTGGGCGACTGGAACCAGCGCCGGACACTCCGTCGTCGCGGGAGCCGTCTATGGCGACACCAACGGAGTCGGTCCATCGCGGTATGCGGCTGTGTGGCGCGACGGCGGAGCGGCGGAGCTGCTGAACCTGCCGGCCGAAACGGCCTACTCCGAGGCGTGGGACGTGTCGGGTGACGGGAGGGTCATAGTGGGC
>CAYOHG010000371.1:0-4006 GCA_964403685.1 uncultured Planctomycetales bacterium | reverse complement strand
AGCGAGTTGCGATCGGTGATCGCGATCGCGCGGTAGCCCAGCTCCGCGGCCTGCTCAACCAGTTCTTCCGGGTGCGACGCCCCGCGCAGGAACGAAAAGTTGCTCAGGCAGTGCAGCTCGGCGTATTCGCAAGCGCCGGCCGGCAGCGCAGCTCCCGCACCAGCCTCGCGGCAATCCTGGCAGCCTGCGGGCTGTGCGCCGGCCTGCGTGATTCTGGACATGCTTCATCCGCCCACAGAAAGCGCCTCGCCGACGTGCTGAAACACGCCACATGATACCAAACAAAATGCGAATTTCATACACTCGGATATGCAGATGGTCCGAGAAAACAGGCTATCCAGAAAAAGGAACCGTAATCGCGCACGTTCAAGCAAAAACACGCTTGCGGCGTACTTCACGACTTGATACTCTGCAAGTCACAGGAGGAGGTGTTGAAGCTCGCTTCATCTCCGCTTCACACCTCGAAAACAACGAGCGAATGCCGCCGCCTCTGCCGGTTGTCGCACCGTCCCGAATGACGCGCGTCGCCCGCCGGTTCGCGGTGAGCCGTGACACCGACGCCTCTGCCGTATCTCACGTCGATGCCGCGCCCGAACGAGAGACGGGTTTCCGAGGAGGAGTGAGCATGATGAAGCGCTTCGTAGGCGTAGCGCTGGTTGCCGCCCTGAGCCTGCCGGCGTTGGCGACAATCAACGAGAACTTCGACGCCGGCATTCCGGGTAGCTGGACCACGGTCGACTACCTCGGCAGCAGCCCGTTCAACTGGACGACCAACGACGTCGAAGGCCGCGCGAACTGGACGGGTCCGACTTCCGGCACCAATGGCCTGTGCGCCCATGCCGACTCGGATCATCACGCGGGCAGCTTCGACATCGGGCTGATCTCGCCGTCGTTCGTCGTTCCCGGCGGTGCCACGCTGGAGTACGACACCAACTACCAGAATTTCCTTAACCTCGACTGGGCCGACACCGACATCAGCACCGATGGCGGTGCGAGCTGGATCAACCTGCTCCGCTGGCATGAGGATCACGGCACGTTCTCCGGCTGGCCGGGCGTGCACGTGTCGCTCGACCTCTCGGCCTACGCGGGGCAGACCGCCCAGATCCGCTACCACTATTACGAGCCGACGTCCGGCTTCTACGACTGGTTGTGGCAGGTCGACAACGTGGTTGTTACGCCGTAGCCCATCTCGATTGTGCTGCTGGCCCTCGGCGCGCTCGGCGCGCTGCGCCGTCGCTAGGCCGGCGGGCGGGAAGATCAACGCAGCTTCAATCGTCCCCCCGGGGCGCTTTCAACGGCGTTCCCGGGGGGCGGCTTTTGGCACCCCCCGCCCGCTGAACAGGGGCTGCCGCGCCGACGCGTTCGCCTCGCGAATCGGCCGCGGCGCCGGGATGGGCCGCGCCGCGCCCGGCCCGCTATACTTCCGCACGCGCCCCAACGCGAGTCGCCATGAGTGCGTCCCCATCGCCAACGGCCGCGCCACCCACCGCCCCACCCGCGGCGCCGGCTGCCTCCGCGCCGCAGCCGCGGGACCGCCGCAATCGGACGGCCGACGCGCTCATCTTCCTGGGAGTCGTGCTGATCGGGTTCGGACTTCGCGCGACCTACGTGCTCCAGCTTCAGGCCAACCCGTTCTACAGCATTCACGAGATGGACCCGCTCTATCACCACCAGTGGGCCCAGGCCGTCGCCGCCGGCGATGAAGACAGCTTCCTCAAGAACGAGCCGTACTTTCGCGCTCCGCTGTATTCCTGGCTGCTCGGGTTGCTTTACCGGGTGTTTGGCAGCGAGGACTCGACGATCCCGCGGCTGTTTCAGGCCGGCCTGGGTGCGTTCAGTTGCGGGCTTTTGTTCCTGATCGGACGAATCGCGTTCAGCCGGCTGATCGGCGCCCTGGCGGGCCTGGCGCTGGCCAGTTACTGGCTGATCATCTACTACGAAGCCGAGTTGCTCATCTCCGTTCTGGCGAGTTTTCTCTCGCTGCTGCTGCTGTTGCTGCTGCTGATCGTGCGGGAGCGGCGCTGGCCGTGGATGTGGCTGCTCTGCGGCCTGGTCCTCGGCGTTTGCGCCCTGGCGCGTACCGAAATCCTGCTATTCGCGCCGCTGATCGTGCTCTGGCTCGTCGCGCTGCACTGGCCGGCCTGGCGCCGTGCGCTGGGTTACGGGCTGCTTGCGGCACTGGGCGCCATCGCGGCAATCTTGCCGGTCACCATCCGAAACGCGCTCGTCGGCGGGGATGCTGTGCTGGTCGCATCCTCCGGCGGCGTAAACTTCTACATCGGCAACAACCCGCACTCCGACGGCATGTCGGCCGTCATCGCCGGCGATCCGGTCGAATGGTGGCCGTGCTATCGCGCCCAGATCGAACGCGCCGAGCGCGCCGTCGGCCGCACGCTCAAGCCTTCCGAGGTGTCGCGCTGGTACTTCGACCAGGCGCGGCAGTTCCTGCTGCACCAGCCGGAGAGCGCCCTGCCGCTGCTGTTTAAGAAGCTGCGCACCTTCTGGTCGTACTGGGAAGTCTCGAACAACCAGGATATTTACTTCACCACCAGCCAATTCACGCCGTTGATCGGCCGGTTGCCGCTGAATTTCGCCACCGTCGCGCCGCTGGGAGTGCTGGGTGCGCTGGCTTCGCTGCGGCGCGACCGGCGGCTCTGGATCCTGCACGCCTTCCTGCTGGTGTCGGTCGGCACGGTCGTCGCGTTCTTTGTCACCGCCCGCTACCGCATTCCGGCCGTGTTGATGCTGATTCTCTTCGCCGCGTTCGCGATCCGCTGGTTCGGCGAGCAACTGCGCGACCGCCGCTGGACGGCGCTGGGCGCCGCCGCGATCGTGCTCATGTTCATGGGCAACGTCGCGGCACAGCGTCCACCCGGCGTCGACGCCGAGATGGTGCAGGGTCACCGCTCGGTCGGACTGCTGCTGGCCAGCCAGCGGAAATTCGCCGAGGCTGAGCCCTACCTCGCCCAGGCGGTCGCCCGCGCCGAGCGCAGCGGCTTTCCGCTGGATGCGATGACGCACTACACGCTGGCGTTCATCCGGGCGCAGCGGGGCGAGTGGGACACCGCCGCCGATGGGTTCCGCCGAACGCTTCAGCTCGACCCGCAGTATCCCGGCGCCCGGGCGAACCTCGAGGTCGCGCTGCGATCCCGGCAGCCGGTGGATTCGCGTGGCACGGCCGAACCCCCCGAGGCCCTCGTACCACAGATCGAACGCGAGCCGCGGCGCGCCGACCTGCGCTGGAGCTACGCCCGGGCGCTGCTGCGTCGCGGCGATGCCGAGCGCGCGGCCGAGCAATTCGGGCTGGCGCTGGAGCTCGATGCCGGCCTGGTCGAGCCGCTCGGGCGGATCGCCCAGCGGATGATCCAGGAACGCCGGGAGGCCGACGCCCTGCGCGTGTTGCAAGCGGCGACTCGCTCCTGCGCCTCCGCCTGGCCGCTTCACGCGCAGCGGATTCAATTGCTCGCAACCGCGGCCGACCTAAGCATCCGCGATGTAGCGCGGGCTATCCGCGATGGTGAGCAGCTCTGCGCCGCTTCGCAGAATCGGGAGCCGACCGTGCTGCTGGCGACCGCCGTCGCCTGCCTGGCCGGCCAGCAGCCGCAGCGTGCCCTGGCGCTGGCCCGCTCTGCGGCGGCGCTGGCCGAGCAGCGCGGCGAAACGGAGCTCGCCGCACAGGCGCAGCGGATCATCCAGCGGCTGGGCGGTTCCGAGCCGCCGCCATGAGTCGTGCCAGTCGCTAGCCCTCGAGCCGCGCGAAGTGCCGCCCACCGACGCCCAGTGCCAGCACCGCCACCGCGACACTGGCCCCGAACAAAGCGACCAGGATCAACCAGCCCTGCGTGGAGAGCATCTGCGGCACAATCAACGTCAGCGCGCCGCTGTTGGAAACATGCAGCGAGTCCGCTATGCCGTGCAGATTCAGGTAAGCCACGCCGAACAGGATCCCGCCCACAAAGACCATGCTGGCGATCAGATTGAGCGTGCCACCGAAACCCGCGGCAAT
>CAYOHG010000370.1:0-4033 GCA_964403685.1 uncultured Planctomycetales bacterium | reverse complement strand
CGCATAGTCCTCGTACTCAACAATGGCGCCAGACGCCCGGTCCGCAACCCGTAGGATGACGAGCGGACCGCTGTCTGCTGCGCGGCTGGCGGTCACCTCCAACGAACGCGGGGCATCCTCCGACAAGCCCGCCACCGAAATACGCACTTGCCCGTCGGCGAATTCCACGGCGTTTAAGAGGCGCCACCCTTCAGCCTGCGACCGCAACGAAGGCAACATCAGCTCGCTCCAATAGCGAACCTGCGACACCTGCGCGCGAAGCTGGCCACCCCACGAGCGCGTCGCAGTCGACTGAGCCGCGCTGCGCACCACAAGCGGCTCATCGGCCCAGACCATCCAGGCCTCCGCCTCGGTAACAGCGCAGACGATTGGCTCGCTCTCGCGGCCGTCCAGTAACAAGTCCAGGCGGCGCGAAGACAAATCCCCGATAACCAAGGTCCCCCGCTGAGAGGTGGCCGAAGCAGTCAGCGCTCCCGGCAGAAAGTGCTCCATCTCACACCGGAACTCCAGCCGGAGAGGCAAAGCGGAAGCGCCCTTGTCGCGCAGCACCTCCATGGCAGCACGCCGCCCGCGCTCTTCTGCGCCCGTCAGCTTGCCGCCAACCTCCTGCGCCCGAGCTGAGCTCCAGCTCACCGATACGATGCTCGTCGCCGCCAGAGCCAGAGCGAACAACCTCAAGAACATGACTTGCTCCTGTTTCCGGACCGAGAGCGGAGAGCGGAGAGCGGAGAGCGGAGAGCGGAGAGCATCCTCGCGCCCCGGACCTTGATGCGATTTCAAAGAATACAGTTCCGCCAGTCCTTGTCAACAGATTCGAGGCTCGCGAAAGGCCTCCCAGAAGGCCAATCGCAGGCGCGGACAACGTCCGCTGTACCTTTGAATCCACAACTCTCCCCTCAGCAGCGAATACGTGCGCACGCCCGCCCCGCTGCCGCACCCGCACCGCGGCGTTACACTGCACTTCTGAAATCAGGAGGCACGCATGTCCACCACGCTGGAACAAACGCTCGCCGCCGAGCTGCATCAGCTTCGCGAAAGCGGGCAATACAAGGTCGCCAACCAGGTGCAGGCCCCGCAGGCCCCGCGCACCCGTATGGACGGCCGGCCGGTCATCAACCTCTCGTCCAACAACTACCTCGCCCTGGCCAATCACCCCGACGTCGTCGCCGCCGGCAAGCGCGCCCTCGACCAGTTCGGTCTCGGCACCGCCAGCGTCCGCTTCATCTGCGGGACGATGAGCTGCCACGTCGAGCTGGAAAAGAAGATCTGCCAGTTCATCGGCTGCGCCGCCGCCACGACCTACATCAGTTGCTGGGATGCCAACGTGGGCATCATGCCGACGCTGGGCAGCACCGCCGAGGACGCGATCTTCTCCGATGCGCTCAATCACGCCTCGATCATCGATGCCATCCGCCTCGCCAAGGCGCAGCGCTTCATCTTCAAGCATGCCAATTACGCCGAGCTCGAGCAGATGCTCCATTCGCCCGAGGCGAAGAAGGCCCGCAACAAGCTGATCATCACCGACGGCGTCTTCAGCATGGAAGGCGACGTCGCCGACCTGCCGCGGCTCAAGGAGCTCGCCCGCAAGCATGATGCCGTCCTGATCGTCGATGAATCCCATGCCACCGGTGTGCTCGGCGCCAGCGGCCGCGGAACCGCCGAGCATTTCGGCGTGCTCGACGAGGACACGATCCAGACCAGCACGCTCGGCAAGGCGCTGGGCGGCGCGTGCGGCGGGTACGTCGCCGGCTCGCAGGTCGTCTGCGACTACCTCGTGCAGAAGTCGCGCACGCAGTTGTTCAGCAATGCCCTGCCGCCCAGCGTCTGTTACGGCGCCATGGCGGCGATCGACGTGCTGATGCGCGACGGGAAGACGCTGCTGGCCCGGCTGCGCGAAAATGTCGCGCAGTTCCGCGCCGGCGTCAAGGAGCTCGGGCTGCGCTTCATCGAGGGCATCACGCCGATCGTGCCGATCATTGTCGGCGAGACCGCCACCGCGATTCAGATGCAAAAGGCGCTGCTGGCCGAGGGCGTCTTCGTCAGCGGGTTCGGCTTCCCGGTGGTTCCGCGCGGCGAGGCGCGACTGCGCTGCCAGATCTCAGCCGGCCACACGCGCGAGGACATCGCCGCGTGCCTGGCGGCGATCAGCAAGGTCGCGGAGAAGTTCCCCGCGGCTCGCGGGGGACACTGACGACGGGCCGCCGCGCACAGTCGGCAAGGAAAGCAGCCGCGGATGCTCAACGGATAAAGGCGATATTGGCGGAGGACCAGCGGGCGAAGGCGATCGGCTCGGCCTTCCACCGAAGGCTGAGCGATCGGAGCGGCGCCCGGCATCCACCCTTTGGTTGCGGCCCGCACGACCGAACCAAGCCCCCTCGCCGCACTGGGTTCCCACGGCCCCCGCATCCCCGGTTTTCTCGACCCCTTCTCCCCGTCCGCTCAGCCCTCCCCGGCCTCGCCCACCTCCCCGCGGTTGCCCGCCGGAATGCCCGAGTCCGCCAGAAGCTGGCGCACCTCGCGGGCGATCTCTTCGATCGCCTTGTAGGACGTGTCGATCACCCGCCAGCCGTGCTTCTTCATCAACTCGTCAGCCGCCCGCAGCTCACGGGCGATCTGCTTGTCATTGGCGTACTGGTCGTTAATATCCATGTTCCAGCCACGCAGCCGGGCCTCGCGCACGCTCTGCAATCGGTACGGATTCGTCGTTAACCCGATCACCCGCCGCGGATCGAGCCTGGTCAGCTCCGGCGGCGGCGGAGTCTCCGCCACCAGCGGCACGTTCGCCGCGCGGATGCCGCTGTAGGCCAGGTAGAAGCAGGTCGTGCTCTTGGCGGTGCGCGACACGCCGACCAGCACGACGTCGGCGTCGGCCAGCTCGCGCGTGCGGCAGCCGTCGTCGTGCATCAGCGTGTACTCCACCGCGTCGATCCGGTCGAAGTGCGCCTTGTTGGTCTCGTAGAGAATGCCGGGTTTGGCGGCGGGTTCGGTCTTGAACAGGTCGTAGAGGCAGCCGAGCACCGGCCCGAGCAGATCGACGACGGGCACCATGTGCTGGCGGGCCGCCGCCTGAATCGCCGCCCTCGTGGCCGGCTCGACCAGCGTGTAAAACACGACCGCGCGCGCATCCGCCGCGCTCTGCACCAGCTTTTCGACGGTCGCCGGCTCGTGCACGTTGGGCTTGCGCACCAGCCGCACGGGGACTTTGGCGAATTGCATGAGCACGGCCCGGACGACGTGTTCGCAGGTGCGGCACGTACCGTCGGAGACGAGGTAGAGCAGAAAGGGCTTTTGCGTCGGCATGTGGCGCTCCGCGGCCGCATGGTACGGGAGGGAACGCTCCCCGTGCGTCCGGGAGCGTGGCGTCTTTCGGCCGCCTGGGCGAGTCGATCAGCCGCCCCCGCGGCCAGGTTCACGGCGGCCCGGAGCTGCGCGGCTGCCCAGGGCGACCGCCGGCCAAACGGCCGCCGCACGCGGGAGTCCAAACAGGCCTGCTAGGGCCCAGCGGACCGGCTTGACGGTACCGGCCGGCGGAGCTTATCTTACCGGGTTCCAGAGCAGCTTCTGCTCGGGACTGGGCTTGCCGGGAGCGCTGGAAACGTCGCGGCCGGCGGAAGATACGAATTCGAGGTTGAGGACGGGCGACCGTCGCTGGTGGGAGGTGTCGCTTGGCCGTACCGCTGGTCCGCGAGATGCTGGACGCCGGCATCCACTTCGGAAATCACGCCTCGCGCTGGAATCCGAAGATGAAGCCGTTCATCTACGGCAAACGCAATTCGATTCACATCATTGACATCCGCGAGACGCTCCGAGGGATGCTGCGCGCGCAGAAGTTCCTGACTCGGGTCGTCGCGAACAACCAGGACGTGCTCTTCGTCGGCACGAAGCGCCAGGCGCGCGACATCGTCAAGGAGCAGGCCGAGCGCTGCGGCATGCCCTACGTCGTCGAGCGCTGGCTGGGCGGAACGCTGACCAACTTCCGCACGATTCGGTCGCGTCTGCAACGCCTCGAGGAGCTCGAGGGCCTGACCGCCAG
>CAYOHG010000369.1:0-4038 GCA_964403685.1 uncultured Planctomycetales bacterium | reverse complement strand
CCCTCAGGCAGATCGGGCACCTGCTCGAGCAGTATCGGTTTCGTGCGGCGATTGAAGAGTTCCGCGCCTACGCCGATGCGTGCAACGTCCACATCAACGCGCGCGCGCCGTGGACGGCGCGCAAGACCGACCTGGCCGATTGCCAGGCGGCCATCGCGACGTGCATCCACGCGATCCAGCATCTGGCGGTGCTGGCCAGCCCGTTCATGCCGACGACCGCTGAGCGGATTCAGGCCATGCTCGGGTTGCCGGTGGGGCGGCTGGCCTGGAGCGCGCCGCCGGCCCTGCCTGAGGGACATCGCCTCAGCGAGCCGGAGATTCTCTTCGCGCTGCTGGAGTCGGGCAGCTTCTGACGATAGCAGGGGGCCAGGACAATGGTGTCGCGCAATCCGTTCGGCTCGAAACCACGCCAAGCCGCTGCCAGCGTGCTCTCGGTCTTGCTGTTGGTGAGCATGGTCGCTTGCCAGCCGCAAAGCGGCGGTGCGACGGACAGTGGCGCGGCCGTCGCGCCAGCGGCACACCTGCCGGTTGAGCAGGCCGACCCGGAATCCGCCGCCCGCAGCCTCCTGGCGCACCTGCAAGCGGCCTGCGCCGCCGCCGGCAAGCGCCAGGCGACTGTCGAGAACCAGATCTACGATCGGGCACTGCCGCTCTACGCGGGGGGGCCGTTGACCACGCGGACGGCAGCGTTAGCTCGGGCGCTGATCGGCGACGACCTGGACCGCAGCGTTCTGAAGCTGTGGTCCCGGGGCATCGCGTACTATGCTGCCGGTATCGAGCTGACCAGTGTTCGCCGCGTCTCCAGTACGTCCGCGCGGGCGCGCGTGGTGGTCGGAGCGGCGGCGAGCCGCGCCGACGAGCGGGCCGTGCTGCTGGTTACCTGCGAACCGGGCGAGGACCAGCGCTGGCGCGTCGCGCGGATCGAATTCGCCGGCCGCGACGAGCAGGAGGCGTTCTTGCGCTCCGCAGCGTCGTCGCAGGCCAGCACGACCGTGGCCGCCGAGAGCGCTCCGTCGAAGCCGTGAGCCGTGCACTATCCGTTGCTGGATGACACCATCGTCGCCCTTTCCAGCGCCTGGGCACCTGCGCCGCTGGGGATTGTGCGCATCAGCGGACCGGCCGCGCGGTCGCTCCTCGCGGCACTTTCCCCCGAGCCACTCGTGCCCACGGGGTTTCCGTTCGCACAGGAGCGGCGGCTGCGCCTGGACGACGGCGTCGAGGTGGGTGCGTGGGTTGCCGGTTTTTGCGCACCGCACAGCTATACCGGTCAGGACGTGGTCGAGCTGCACACGGCCGGCTGCCTGCCGCTGCTGAGAATGTGCATGGCGCGGCTGATCGCGGCTGGCGCGCGACGTGCGCTGCCGGGCGAATTCACCGCGCGCGCAGTGCTGAATGGCAAGCTCGGTGGTGACGACGTCGACCGCATCGCGGAGCTGATCTACTCCGTCGACGACGCGGATGAGCGCCGATCGGCCCGTCTGTCCCGCAACGAGTGGAGCCAGGGGCTGGAAACGCTTGTGGACGACCTCGCCGAGGTCGTGGCGCGGCTCGAAGCCGGGATCGACTTTGCCGACGAGGAAGACGTGCGGTTCATCGCACCGGAAGAGCTGCGTGTCGCGATCCGGCGGTTGGACGGCGAGGTCCGCCGACTGGCAGCGCGGGCCGCGACGCGCGCGGCCGAGCGGCATCCGCACGTGGCTCTGGTTGGGCTGCCGAACGCGGGCAAGAGCACACTCTTCAACCGGTTGCTCGGGCGGCAGCGCGCTTTGGTGTCTCCGGTCGCTGGCACTACCCGCGACGTGCTTTCGGCGTCGCTGCGGATCGGAGCGGTTTGCGCGGTGCTTCAGGATAGCGCCGGTTTGGGCGCGACGAGCAGCGATCTTGACCTCGCGATGCATCGCGCAACGGAGCAGGCCGCCGAGCTGGCTGACCTGATCGTCTGGGTCCACGACGGCCGCCGACCGTGGAGCGCGAATGAACGTGAAAGCCTGACGCGCGTATCCGTCGAACGTCGCGTCCTCGTCATTAGCCGGCTGGATGAATGCGATGGTCCGCCGGCGGAGCCCGACGTGCAAGCCGCCGCACTCTGCCGAGTCAGTGCCGCGACGGGACAAGGCATCGCGGAGCTACGCACAGTGCTGGAAGCGCAGTTGAAGAAGCGTCTGGGTGTAGATGGGGGCGCGAATTGGATCGACGATGCGTTCGCGGCCGCGGAGCGATCGTTGCTGCGCGCTGCGAACCTGCTTGCGGGGCCCCAGGCCTCGCCGGCGGTTGAACTTGTTGCGCTGGATTTGCGTGAGGCGTGGGGCGCGTTGGAACGGGCACGGGACGGTCCGCAGGTCGAGGCGGTCCTGGAGCGTATTTATCGCACCTTCTGTGTTGGCAAATAACCGCGCGCGACGGTTCGTGGGACAGTGCGTTTCGCCGGGATTTTCGGACCCGTTCCGGCGTGAATTTAAAGAAGTGCTCGGCGGAACCGCCGGATCGCTCAAAAAACAACTCCGACGCCGACCGCATCTCCGAGTTCGCCCGGAGGCTGCAATGCGCGGATTGCACGGATTTCTGTGCACTGTAACGTAATGTCCTCAAATGAGTTACAAGACTTCAAGCCTTCGGCTCGGAATTTGACCTCAAGTTGCGCCGGCAGCGTGCCGAAGAAGGTCTACGGCGTGTTTGCAGAATTTTGCAGATTCTCGCTTGACGTTTGCGGAATCTGAATGCATAATTCCTTCAGTCTGATAAACAACGTCGGCTCGGTCGACGTGTGACGATTGGCTTCTTTCCCCTCCGGAGAGCACCGGGATGCCTTAGGGCCTCGGTGCCCTCTTTTTTTTATGGAGCGATCTCGGCGGCCCCGGCTGGTTTTTATCGCCCCCGACGCCTGCCCCGGCCTTGCCGCGGAGTCGCCGCCTTTCTCTGTGGTCGCCTGCCAGGGGCAGGCCTGCGCGATGAGCGATCGCGCCCGGGCCGCGGAATGCCGGGCGCGTCCGCCTTGCCGGGCGGACGCCCGACCGGACCGGCGGGAACCAGCCGCAAGACCTGCCGGACGTCGTCGATGGCCAGGACGCGTACACGCATCGCCTGACCGATGTGAATGACCCGGCCGCTGCGCCGCCCATGAAGCGTGACCGACGCCGAGTCGTGGATCCAGTGATCGGACGGCAGGTCGTCGCGCGCGATCAGTCCCTCCGCGAGATGCGCGCCGATCCGAACGTACACGCCTGTCGATGCGACACCCGTCACCAGAGCGTCGAACTCCGTGCCGATCTGGCTGCGCATGAACTCGAGCAGCAGGATGTGCCGCGCATCGCGCTCCGCGTCCTGCGCCCGGCGTTCGGTGCGGCTGCATTCTTCGGCGATCTGTTGAAGCACGGCGTCGGAAGGCGTCTCACGGTGCGTGCGGCGACGTGTCCTTGCTGCATCGGTCAGCACGAATTCAGCCAACAGGCGCTGGTTGACCAGATCAGGATAGCGCCGGATCGGCGAGGTGAAATGGCAGTAATGCTCGCTGGCCAGTGCGAAATGGCCCTCGCTGTTCGTGCTGTACGCAGCCTGGGCCAGGCAGCGTAGCAGCAGAAGGTGAACCACGGCCGATTCGGGCCGTTCGCGCGTCTGATCCAGCAGCCGCTGAATCGAGCCGCGCTCAAGGTCCTTGGGCGCGGTGTCGCCCAGCGCGGCGTGCAGCAGCCGGTACGCAGACGATTCTTCGGTTGCCGGTGGCGGATGAATGCGGCGCACGTGGGTCACGCCGGCGCGGGTCAGCGCGCGCGAGACGGCTTCATTGGCCTCGACCATGAACATCTCGATCAGCGTGTGCGAGAAGTCGGTGTCGGCCGGCCGGGCAGCGCAGACGCGTTCCTCGCCGTCCAGCTCGAAGGTCACTTCCGGCAGGTTCAGCACGAGCATGCCCTGCGCGAGCCGGCGCTGCTGGATGCAGCGGGCCAGCCGCTGCGCCTGGTGCAGCAGCCGGGTCACCTGTGGATCGACGCCGACGGCGTTTCCGGCGAGCACGGCCGCCGCCTGCGGATACGTCAGGCG
>CAYOHG010000368.1:0-4040 GCA_964403685.1 uncultured Planctomycetales bacterium | reverse complement strand
AAACACACCATGACTCAGACTCGATACAAGAGTTCGGGGTTGTTCAGACGGCCCCTATGTGAACGGATGGATGTAATCGCGCGTGCCGGAGTTTCGCGCCTTCCTGCCGCGGAGACATGACGACGATCCGTCCGCCGGGCGCCCAAGACCTTTCGCGACGGCAGCCCGTCCGCGCGCCAAGTTATTTCATCGCGCCATTCGAGCTCTCGACAGCCCGCGCGTAGATCGGCTAGCCTGCCGTGCCGTTCCGACGAGTCCACAGACTCGCCCGAGGAACCTCATCGCGAGGAGCGTCAGCGATGGCGAAGACAAATCGACCGCAAGCGCGCACGGCGACAAGCCAGCGGGCCGGCGGATGGCCATCTGTGCCTGGCGCGCCGTTTGCGGCGTTGCGGGGTTGTGTAGCGTGGACGCTGGCCCTCGGATTGACACTCTCGTCGAGCCCGGCTGAAGCCCAGTCCGCACCTCCGGCCAAGTGGGGTCCGCCGGAGGAACTCTGCCAGTTAAGCGATCCGCGGCTGAGCGAAGTGTCGGGCATCGCCGCCAGCCGGCGCTTCGCGCAGCACTACTACGTTCACAACGACTCGGGCAACCCCGCGGAGGTGTTTCTGATCGAACGCAGCGGCCGGGTGCGCGCGGTGTTCGAGCTCAGTGGCGCCACAAACGTCGACTGGGAGGACATCGCCATCGCCCCGGGCGAAACGCCCGGCCGTTACGACGTCGTGGTCGCGGACATCGGCGACAACAAGGCCCGCCGCGACGACGTTCGGCTCTACCGTTTTCCCGAGCCAGACCTGCCCGCCGAGCCCGCCGCGCGCGTGTCGATCAAGCCGAGCGTTTTCGCGCTTGGCTATGCGGAGGGCCCGCGAAACGCGGAGGCGTTTTTCGTTCACCCACGGACCGGCTGCGGCTATATCCTCACCAAGCGCGAGGACGCCACCAGCGAAGTCTACGAATTGCCGGCACCCTGGTCCGGCAGGGAGAAGCACCAGCTCAAGCGTGTCGCCACGGCAAGACTGCCCGGCGGACCCGCGGCGGCCACGATCATCACCGCCGCGGATATCTCGCCCGACGGCGGCCGGATCGTGGCGCGCAGCTACGCCGGTGGCTGGGAGTGGGAAATCCCGTTTGGCGGCGAACCGCGTCAGGTTCTGGCCGCGCCGCCGCGGCGGTTGGAGCTGGCCGCCGAGCCGCAGGGCGAAGCGATCGCGATCTCGGCCGACGGGCGGGCGCTTTTGACGATCAGCGAGGGCAGCCCCACGCGGATTTACGAATGTCCGCTGGAATCGAACACAAAGCCATAGCACTCAGCGCACAGCTTTCACAATACTCAGGCACCGTTGGCGAAGCGCGCTGAAAGGGAAAGGCCCTGAACATGTTTTTAACGACATTACGAGTGGGCGCTGGGTTGCTGATCGCCTGCTTCCTTGCGTCGCCGCTCGCGGCGCACGAACCGCAGGAGGCCGAACACCGGCCCGCCAGCGCGGGGGCGGTCGCGCTCACTGCCGGCGACGCGGCCGCGGCGGCGACCTTTTCGTTCCGGGTGGTCGACGGCGACCGACCCGAAACGCTCATTCCCGCCCGGCTGACATTCGTGGGCGAGGACGGCCAGGTTGCCAAGGTGTTCACGGATTTTCAGGCGTCACCCGATGAACTGGCGCTGCGCGCCGGCGTGCTGTACTCGTTGCGCGGCGCCGCGACCATCACCGTTTCGCCCGGCAGCTACACGGTGTACGCCTCGCGCGGCATGGAGTGGTCGCTGGCCCGCCGCGAACTCACCTTCCAGCCCGGACAGGCCGTGCGTGAGGAGTTTTCACTGCGCCACGAAGTCGATACGCGCGGGTGGATCAGCGGCGATTTCCACCTGCACACGCTGACGCACTCGGGCCACGGCGATGCGAACCTCAAGGAGCGCTGCATCACCTTCGTCGGCGAGGGAATGGAATTCGCCGTCGCCACCGATCACAACCACAACACCGACTACGGACCGACGCTGGCCGAGCTTGGCATGACCGGCACGATCACGGCCGTCACCGGCAACGAGGTCACTACGCCGATCGGACACTTCAACGCGTTCCCACTGGACCCGTCGCGCCCGATCCCCCCGCCGCAAGCGCAGGACGCGGTGGCGCTGTTCAAGCTCATTCGAGAGGAACCCAACGCGTTCGGGATCGTGCCGGTCATTCAGATCAACCACCCGCGCTGGGGCGGGATCGACTATTTCACGCAGCTTGAGCTGGATCCGCTCACCGGCACGTCCACGAACAAGCGTTACTCCGAGCTGTTCGACACAATCGAGGTGTTCAACGCGAACGAGGGCTGGGGATACTTCGACGCGGAGTACGGCGGCGTGGACGAAGGCGCTTCGCGGCACTGGGTGCTGCGCGACTGGTTCAATCTGCTGAATCGCGGGCGGGTCTTCGGAGCCGTCGGCAATTCGGATAGCCACTATGTCCACGCGGAGGTCGCCGGCTGGCCGCGAAACTTCATGCCCAGCCCGACAGACGACCCCGGCCGGATTCAGGCGGCCGACGTGGCTGCGTGCCTGCGCGCCCGGCAGAGCTTCACGACGCTCGGCCCGTTCGTCGAGTGGAATCTCAACGGGCGCTCGATCGTTGGCGCGCAACTACTGCATGCGGAGCGTCCGGTCACGACCCAGGTCCGCGTGCAGGCCGCTTCGTGGATCGACTGTGATCGCGTCAAGGTGATCGTCAACGGCGACGTAACCCGCGTCATCCCGGTGCCGGACGTACGCACTCCCCTGCGGCTCGATGTGCCGCTGGAACTGTCGCTGACGGAGGACTCGTGGGTCGCTCTGCTGGTCGAGGGCGACGACCCGCTGCATCCGATCGTGCACACGCGAGATCGGCCGGTGCTGCCGCTGGCAGTCGTCAACCCGATCTGGATCGACGCCGACGGCGACGGCCGCTGGGTCTCGCCCTGGGAGCAGGTTCAACAGCTCGTACGATCGGCGGAGTTTTCCGCGCCAAGCGCGGCGCAGCTGGCCGGCCTGCCGCCGCATCGCCGCGGGCTGCTGGCCCTGGCCGCTGCCGAGCACAAGCACGCTTCCGCGGCCGCTCTAATCCAACACGGTTTGGCCGACAGCGAGCGCAGCGTGCGGCTGCTGGCGCTGCGGGCCGCGGAGACGCTGGCGGATGCGTCGCTGACGGCGGACGTGCAGCGGGCCTACGCCGCCGCGGAATCCGACCCGTACGCGCGCGTAGCGGCGCTGCGGGCGCTGGGCGCCAGCGATCGGTCCGGCAGTCGCGCGCGGGCGTTTGCGTTCATCGATCAGCACGGGCCCGAAACCGCCAAGCGATACGCCGACGAATTGCTCGACCTGCTGCCGGGCAACGACCTGCGCGACTGGCAGATCACCGGCTATTTCCCTGCCAGCGGGACCGATTCGCTGCGGACGGTATTCGGTCCGGAAACGGCCGCGGCGGCCGACGCCGTCTTCAAGGGGCGCGATGGCGACGTTCGCTGGCAGACCACCCGGGCGCGCTCTTCGGGCTACCTCGACCTGCGCAGCCTGGCGGCCTCCGGCGCCAGCGCCGACAAGGCGATCGCCTACGCCCAGACCTTTGTGCACGTCGCCAGCGAGCGCGAAGCGCACTACGCACTCGGCACGGATGACGGCTGCCGGCTGTGGGTCAACGGTGCGCTGGCGTACGAAGACCTGAACACGCACGCGGCGAATCGCTTCCAGCAGCTCGGCAAGCTGGCGCTGAAGCCTGGCTGGAACCGCGTGGTCGTCGCGGTCTACAACGCGGGCGGGGCCTACGGGCTGTATTTCCGCGTCTTTGAGAGCGACGTTCAAGTATCCGCAACACCGCAGCCCTGATCCCAAGCGCGGTCTTGAAGGGCGCGCCGGCGGAGCCTTTCGCCTGGCACCGGCGCGTCCCTGCATTGCGCCCACGGCGTCGCGTGCTCAGCGCCGAATCGCAGAGTACCGATTAGAATAAGCTGCGGTGCGGTCATGCAGTCCTTGCTTGCGCCGAATCGGCTTTGGAGACGTTGCGGTGCTTTCGGCTTGAGAC
>CAYOHG010000367.1:0-4053 GCA_964403685.1 uncultured Planctomycetales bacterium | reverse complement strand
CGTACATTGTCGGCCTGGCCCAGGCCGACCCGGCTATGCTGGCCGCGCTGCCGTTCGCGGCCTGGCTCGGCGAGTATGAGGCCGCCTGGAAACTCTCGCCCGAAATCGGACGGCGGGAGTACTTCACCGAACTTCGCAAGCAGATGGCCCTCGATGGGCAGGTCGCCGTCGACGTAACGCTTTTTGAGGGTGCGGACGTGGACGCGGCCATTGCGGCGGTCGGCGCCATTCCAGATTCCGTCGTGTATGCCGACACGATCGCGATCCTGGCCGGCAACCCGATGTTCACGATCAGCCTGCCGCTGGATAGCGTCGCCGCGCTCACGTCGATCGGCGAGGTGCAGTTCGTTGAGGAATCGCCCGAGATCACAATGCGCAACTCCACGACCAAGTGGATCGTGCAGAGCAACCAGACCAACGTCGTGCCGCTGTGGACCAACGGATTGCACGGCGAGGATCAGATCGTCGGCGTTATCGATGGGAAGATCAACATCAACCACTGCTCGTTCTCAGACCCCGAAGGCGATCCGCCCGGGCCCGATCACCGCAAGATCGCGGCCTACAACACCACCACGGGCTCGGATTCGCACGGCACGCACGTCGGCTGCACCGCCGCCGGCGAAGCGGGCGCGGACAACAACACGCGCGGGATGGCCTACATGGCCCGCATCTGCTACAACACGATCCCCAGCTTTACCGAAACGGCCATCTACAGCCGTTTGCAGACGCATCACAACCAGGGCGCCCGCTCGCACACGAATAGCTGGGGCAACGACGGCACCGTTTCCTACGACGGGCTCTGTCGTGGCTTCGACGACTTCCAGTATGACTTCGAAGAGTCGTTCGTCTGCCTGGCCGTCACAAATCTGACCACTCTCAAGAATCCCGAGAACGCCAAGAACCTGTTGGCGGTCGGTGCCAGTCAGGATACGCCGAACCAGGCAAACCACTGCACCGGCGGGGCCGGTCCGACCAACGACGGCCGCCGCAAGCCCGAAATCTACGCCCCCGGTTGCAGCACCAACTCGGCTAACTCGAGCACCAGTTGCAGCACCACCACCATGACCGGCACTTCCATGGCCTCGCCGGTGATCGGCGGGATGGCGCTGCTCGTGCGGCAGTTCTACATGGACGGCTACTATCCCAGCGGCGCCGCGAACGCCGCCGATGAATTCACGCCCTCGGGCGCGCTGATCAAGGCCACGCTGGTCAATGCCGCCGTCGACATGACCGGCATCAGCGGCTACCCGAGCAACTCCGAAGGCTGGGGCCGCCTGCTGGCCAACAACGCCCTTTACTTCAGCGGCGACACGCGCACCATGCTGGTCGAGGACGTGTTCAATGCCGACGGCATGTCCACTGGCGGCGTGTTCGAGCTGCCGTTTGAAGTGACGGGAACCAGCGAGCAGCTTCGCGTTACGCTGGTGTGGACCGAGCCGGCCGCCACCGCCGGCGCGAATCCCGCGTATATCAACAATCTCGATCTGGAGGTGGTCAACCCGACTGCGTCGCTCTACAAGGGCAACGTGTTCTCGGGCGGCGTATCCGTCACCGGCGGAACCGCCGACGCGAAGAACAACGTCGAGCAGGTTCACCTGAACAGCCCGCCCGTCGGCGAGTGGATCGCCCGCGTGAAGGGTACCGCGGTCAACCAGGGTACGCAGGGTTACTCGCTGATCATCACGGGCGCGGTGCAGGCTGCATCGAACCCGTGTTTCGGCGACCTGGACGGCAACAACACGATCGACCTGGACGATCTCTCGATCATGCTGACCAACTTCGGAATGACCAGCGGCGCGACCTACGAGCAGGGCGATCTCGACGGCGACGGCGACGTCGACCTCGACGACCTCTCCTCCCTGCTGGTGCTGTTCGGCACAACCTGCTGATCCGCCGGCGGAGCCGCTGAACTCACGCAGAACGCAACGGCGGCGTCGATCGCGATGATCGGCGCCGCCGTCTTCGTTGCGAAACCGGTTCTGGGGCACACCGGCGACCGTGCGTCTCGCGCGACGACGGTTGCCGCATGCGGCGACACGAAACCCGAGGCCAGTTCCGAACGCCGCGCCTCACGGAAGCGAGGGCGGAACGGCCGGGACGAAGCCACGAGTTCGGGCCCTCCCCCGACTCGTCCCCGACAGGGCGGGGGCAACGCGCGGTTTCTACTCCTGGAACACGACCTGCTGCGTCGTCGTGAAGTCGGTTGCCGCCGTCGCGCTGACGCCGTCGTGGCTGAGCGAGTACAGCGTGTCGCCGATGATGGCGGCGCGTTGCCAGCCAAGCCACCAGTAGTAGTCGCCGACCTGTCCGGTCGGTTCGACCGCTGAGAGCCGCCCCAGCTCGCTGAAGCCCGTGTCCTCGTTCACCTGGTAGCACAGCACGCCCTGGAACACATAGGTATACCACGTGTCGGCCGTTTCGCCGGTCAGGTACGCCGGTATCGCCAGCATCCCGGATGAATCAAGGTAGGTGAACGCCTTGTGCGTCTCGCTGACGCTCGAGTAGCTTCCCGGGCCGCCAACCTGAATCTGCTGAATCAGCGCCGGATTCGCCAGGTCCGACACGTCGAACAGCGAGAGCTGGACGGCATCGGGCGTAACACCGCCAAAGCCGTTGTCCATGACCGATCGGCCTACACCGATGATGCGGTTTTCACCCAACGGGTGCAGGTAATCGCTATAGCCGGGCACTTCCAGCTCACCGGCCAGCAGCGGCTGCGCTGGGTCGCTCAGGTCGACCACGAACAGCGGGTCGATCCGCAGGAACGTGACCAGGTACGCTCGCGCGCCCAGGAACCGGGCCGCATACAGGCTCTCGCCCGGCGCGATTCCCTCGACCTTGCCGATGACATCAAGCGCTGCACCGTTTTCGCGCAGCACGTAGACCGCGTTGCTGGATTGGCTCGGAACCGGCTCGTCAACGATCGGTTCGCTGTCGTCACCCGAGCCATCCGGTTCGGTCTCGTCCGAGGTGACGGTATCGTCCACGTCCTGCTGTGTCGCGGCTTCGCTGCCGGCGCTGGTGCCGTCGCCGCCAGCGTCCGATGACTCGGCGACCGCGACGTCCACCGCGATGCCGCCGCCGGAAAACGTCGGCGAAACGTGCGTTGCGACTCGCAGATCACCATCGTACTCGCCCAGCGAGAACGGATTGAGCGGCCGCCCGTCGATCTCGCCGCTGGCGACGTACGTTGCGACCTTGTTCTCGTCGAAGCGGAACTTGTGGATCTGCGTGGATTCGCGGTAGTTGTCGTCCGGGTCGTAGTCGGTGTCGCTGATGTACACCGCTTCGGTTGTCGCGTAGATGATGCCCGCGTTGGCAACCACGGCGGTCGAGCCTACCACGGCCTCGACGTTGTCGGCGTCGAGCGTCACGATCGTGGTGGCGTAGTAGCCGTTGGGCGCGTCGGGCCGCAGCCAATCTTCCCACGCGACCACGTCCTGAGTGCCGCCGGCCGTAGTCATCCGGGGCATCACATCGTTGCTGCTGAGCGCCGGCATGCCGAGTATGCCCATCGCCGGCATTTCAGGCGCCACGGCGGCGACCAGCACCAGCCGGTTCTCCAGCAGCCGTGACGTGACCAGCGAGCCATCGATCGATGCCCGCTGCGTCGCGATCGGGTTGGCCCGGTCGGCGATATTGATTTGTTGAATCTCGATCTTCCCGGCGGAGTAATACGGCGGCCAGATTTCCATTGCCATGAAACCGCCGCTGAAGTCGTTGCCCAGCGCGATCAGCGTGTCGCCGTTCAGGTAGAGTTCGGAGACCCAGAAGTCGAAGTCGAGGCGGCCGACCTCGGCGAGTTGCTCGGTCGGCGCGGCCCGTACGATCCGCAAGCTCTGATCGCGGGCGATGTAGAAGTACTCGCCGTCGCTCTTGACCAGGTCGCTCTCGTCAACCCCGGCCTCCTGAAGGTTGGTGGTGGTGAAGTCAGCGTTCTCGTCGGCGTCGGCGGTGCTGGTGTCGGCGCCGCCGCCGGTGGCGGTGTCCTCGGCCATCGCCGGCATGGCCATCGGGAAGCTGAAATAGGCGCCGCGGGCAGCGTGTTCGGCC
>CAYOHG010000366.1:0-4066 GCA_964403685.1 uncultured Planctomycetales bacterium | reverse complement strand
CGCTGCGCTCGACTCGGTGAAGGAGGCGCTAGCCGAGGCGTCCCGCGGGCGCGAGGCGTTCTTAGCCACGTGCGCTGATGCGCAACTGACGGGCGTCGTGGAGGCGCAAGCGTCGGCCGAGCTGCGCTTGAAGTTCCGGCTGGGCGAGAGCATGCTTCAGATCCCAACGCACGGGACGCACCACCGGGCACAGGCCCTGAACATGCTGAAGCGGCTGGGAGCCGCGCCGCCGGCGGTCGACTACGTCCTCTGGCTGCGGTCGCGCGAGTAATGAACCGGGCGTACGCCCTGCCGCGAGTGGGATTCTGCGAATGTCCGGTTCGCGGCGGCGGATGTCGCCGCGATCACGGGCTGCACACGAGGGAGACGGAATGTCGCCGGCGGGTACGCGAAGTCGCGCCGAGGAATGGCAGGCCACGGCGCTCAACCTGATCGATCAGGGTTACGATCACCGCTCGTGGCACGGACCAAACCTCACCTCGGCGATTCGCAGTCTGCGTCCCGAGGAGGCCGCCTGGCGACCCGACCCCGGCCGCCGAAGCGTCGTCGAGCAGGTTCTTCACACGGCGTACTGGAAATACGTCGTGCGGCGGCGTCTGCGCGGCGACAAGCGCGGCTCGTTTCCGCTCAAGGGCAGCAACTGGTTTCCGGTGCGCGCGCCGTTGAGCTCCGCGCGCCTGGCGGAGTTCGTCGAGCTGCTCGCCTCGCAGCACCGCTTGCTGCGTGAGGTCGTAGGCGAAATCGGAGGCGGCGAGCTGCTCCAGCCGGTCGGCGGGGATCCGAAGTTGACCCGCTGGGCGTTGATCAGCGGAGTGGCGTTTCACGACGTGTACCACGCTGGCCAGATTCGCGGCTTGCGAGCGCTTTGGAAACACCATCAGGAGCGCGGCGAGGCTTGAGCGAGGGGCAGGTACGCTCAGCACGAGAGGAATTCGCATGGCACCGGTGGGGAAGGGAGTGGCGTGGTTTCGCGCCGGCGCATACGGCTTGTTGCTTTTCGGATTGGTCCATTCGCTGGCCGTCTACAAGGGGCTGTTCGTGCCGCCGGCCGACTCCGCGGACCAGTCGATCGTCGCGGCGCTGCTGGCGCGGCGCATGGATGCGGGGCCGCTGCACAGCTCGGCCTGGCACACCCTGCAACTGCTGAATGCGGGCTATTCGATCCTGCTGCTGCACGCCGGCGCGCTGAACCTGGTGGCACTGCCCGCGGCGCTGACCAGCGGGCGTCTGCGCCGGCTGACGCTGGTCAATATCGCGTTCGCCGCGCTGATGTTTCTGGCGACGCTGCTGGCGCAGTTTCCGCCGCCGATGGTGTTTGCACTGGCTGTTCTGCTGCTGTTTGTGGTTTCGCTGCTGCGGCAATCGGCGCCGGGCAAGCCGGATACGGCGCAGGACGATCCCAGCGGCGTCGGACGAGCCGCGAGCTGATGGCGAGGCGCGGCGATCTGGACGCCTATCTGACACGCACGGCGCCGAAAGTGGACCCGCCTTGAAGTGGCACGCTGGGGCGGCAATCGGACGGATTGCCGGGCCTTTCGCTGCGACGCCACAAGCCGGGCTGTTGCCGCTACGATCTCTCTGCGACGCCGAACGGAAATAGGTGAAGCGACACACGTGAACGGATTGCCGGAAGACGCCGCGCCTGAACATGTTCGCGCCCTCGCGGCGCTGCTGGACAGCTTCGCGCAGGCCGCATTGAAGAACCCGGACGTGCGTATGGCCCTGCATCAGCTCGGCGCGTGGCTGTTGGCGGTGACGCAAGCGCCGGCCGAATCTCCGCCGGTGCCGGTGCCCGCCGCGGCGCCCGCGGTGGCGCCGGGATTTCAACCGGACCATCCGCCGGCGGCACGACCGGCGGCCGTCGCGCCCACCATGCCGGCTACGCTGCGGCTGGGTGATGCCGCCGCCACTGTGTCGGTGCCGCAGGAGTCGCGCGCCGCGTTTCTGCCACGCCCGATCGAGGGGCCCCGGCTGGTGCGTCCGGCCGGCGAATCCGCCGTTGTCGAGCGCATCGAACCGCCGCCGGACCTGTCGCACGTCGTGCGGCGCGCTTCGCTGAAGAGCGAGTGCTGCCTGTGGGCGATTGAGCGTCGCAAGCGGCTGGCGGCGGGGGCGGATTTCGCCGACGTGATCCGCCCGCGTGATCAGGAGTTGCTCGCGAAGTCGCGTCAGATGCGCGATTGCTACGTCTGGCCGCTCGATCCGTACACGGACCTGCCTTCGGACGAAATGCTGGAGCGCGCCGCGCAGTGCTATCAGAACCTGGCCCGCGCCGCGGAATACGCCCAGAGCGTGCGCGGGCCCCAGAACGAGGAGGCGCAGGTCGAGCAGGCCTACGTGCTGCTGGCCGAGGCGCAGTCGGCGCTGCGGGCGCTGACCCGGCAGTTCGACCTGAAGGACGACATCGATCAGTACGAGGCGTTCCGCTGGCTGCGCCTGCGTACCGAAGAGGACCAGGTCTACGTGCCGCGCCACATGCGTCTCAACGACGCCGCCGACCCAGCCCATGCGCCCGATTTGCAGCACCGTCTGGAGGAGGCCTGGGACGCTTGGAACGCGCGCCGCCAGGCCGGTGAGCGGCGTGAGCGACTGATGAACCGGGCGCGTTTTCACGCCCGCAAGTTGGTGGATCGTGGCGGGTCCGACGATGACGGGGCGGATTGGCAGCGGCTGCACGATGCGGTCATCGAGCTGATTGAAGGCGGCCTGCCGCCGTCCAACGTCACCTTGCGCGAGATGCTCCTGCCGCTGGTGGATTGGATTCCCGAGCGGCTCGGCAGCGACCCGCGCTTCCAACGTGTTCTACAGGAACTGGACCGCTATTTGGCGTCGCGCGAGGTGGATCGGCCGACCGCGGGCGGCGAGACGCTCGACGAAAACGTCCGCCAGGTGCGCGACCTGCTGCGTGGCCGCGTGATGCTGCTGATCGGCGGAGAGTGTCGCCGCGAGACCGCCGACCGGCTGGAGCGCACCTTCGAGTTGGCCGAGCTGCGCTGGATCAACACGCGCGAGCACGAATCGACTTCGTACTTTGAGTCGGCGGTGGCGCGGGCGGAGACCGCGCTGGTCGCGCTGGCGATCCGCTGGTCGAGCCATTCCTACGAAGAGGTGGCCGACATGTGCGTGCGCTACGGCAAGCCGTTTGTGCGGCTGCCGAGCGGCTATGGGGCCAACCAGCTCGCGTACCAGATTCTTCAGCAGGCCAGTGAGACGCTGCGGGGGCAGCACTCGAGCTGAGGCGCGCATCGACGGGCTGGCGCGGACCGCCGCGAGACCTGCGCAGCGCTCGCGCCATGGACGAAAGCGAGCATCGCCCATGAACTCACCCTGCGAGCTGCGTCGGCTGGCCTGCCCCAACTCCGGGCGCGTGGTGCTGATCGAGTACCACGGCGAGCACCATATGGGCTGCGACCACGTGCGCATTCGTTTCGAGCCGCCGATCGCGGGGTGCGATTCGCTCCAGGGTACCAACGTCTCCGTGGCGCTCAGCGCGGACGGGCGCTACCTGCTGGTTCACGATGCGACCGTCATGCTTCTGATCGACGACGCGCGCGGCCTTGTCGGGCACGTGACACCCGGGCGCGGCTGGTACTTCGCGGAGCCGGCCCTTGCGCCAGCGGGAGCTGCGCCGAGCGCCGCGGAGGCGGGTTCCGCGGGCACGCCGGTGCGGCTTTAGGCGCGCTTGTATAATGCCGGCGGTCGATCGCGCGCCTGGGGACCGCGGGACGTGGCCCAGATTCTCGCGGTGGGACCTGGATTCGGTCCGGTACGCGACGGACGGATGCCTAGTGTGTACGAGCCGAGTTTCTTGAAGTAGTTTCCGGTCGTTTCGTACGCCGGCGCGAGCGTTTCCAGCACGTGGGCTTGCCCGCAGTCGCGCGTCGACTTCTGGGCGCCGATGGGCCCGGCCGCACCGCCGCCCGACACCGCACAGGTGAGCCAACATGATCCCAGGCAGCTAACGGGCGATGTCGATGATTCCGCTCGTTGCATTCTGGATCACCTTCGGAGGGGGCTGCGCGTCGCCGCCGGCGGGCGAGCGCGGGGCGGCCGCCGGCACGGCCCG
>CAYOHG010000365.1:0-4070 GCA_964403685.1 uncultured Planctomycetales bacterium | reverse complement strand
GGCTTGAGAAGCGAGAAGCGCAACCGCGGGCGCGGCCGCGCGCGCCCCGCGTTTTCGTCGGCCGGCCCTGCCGGACGAATTCCGGATCATTCCGCGCGTTGCCGCGAGTACCATCCGCGGGATGCGCCTCGCCTCGAATCGTCGATTGCCCCCGGCGACGCCGCCGTTGCCGCCCGGCACGGAGCTGGACGACCGCTTCATCCCGCTGCGCGCCGCCGAACTGGCGGCCGTGCTGGCCGGCGACCGGCCGACGTTCGGCGAATTGTGCGATGAACTGCCAGCCGTATCGGCAGCGCTGGGCGAGTGCTTCGAGCTGGAGGCGGCCCGGATCGAGCGCGAGGTCTGCGATGTCTACCACCCGCTGTGCCCCGACCGCGATACGCAGATGCCGCCCGGTGTGCCCGCGCCGGCTGGTGATGTCGCCGGCGCAATCGAGCGCGTCGCGGCACTGGCGGAAAAGGCCAATTTCGAGGAACTCACCCCGCCGCAGATCGACGCTGCCGTGGCGGCGGCCAATGCGCTTGGGTTGCGGGTGCGCCTGCGGCCGGAGCGAATCGACGCGCTGCGCGTCTGGGTGCGCGGCCGCGGCCAGGCTGAGCTGATGCACAAGGACTGGCGCCATCCGCTGCGCGGCCGGCCGGTGCAGGTATCGATTTACCGGCGGCTGCTGGTCGCCTGCAAACTGCGCGATGATCCCGCGCTGCTGCTGAAGCTGTTCAAGAACATCCCGGTGCAGGACGTGGAAGCGCTGTTGCCGCACGCGGAAGTCACCATGACGCTGTGGGACCGGCTCAAAGTCTGGGGCGGCGGAGCCGGCGCGCTCGGCACCACCGCGACCAAGTTCCTGACCGGCGCGGCGACGCTACTGGCGCTGACCAAGCTGCTGTGGGTCATCATCATCGCCTTGGCCACGCTCACGATTCGCACCGTGCTCGGCTATCGCCGCGCCCAGGACCGCCGCGATTTCGAGCGCACCCGCAACCTGTACTATCAGAACCTGACGAACAACCTGGGGGTGCTGAACTCGCTGGTGCACCTGATTCTGGACGAGGAGCTGAAGGAATCGTTGCTGGCGTACGCGTTTTGCGCCCGTCCGCAGGCTGCGCCCGCCAGCGCTGCTGACCTGACCGTCCGAACCCAGGAGTACCTGGCCCGCCGGTTGCACGTGACCATCGATTTTGACACGCCCGATGCCCTGGCGACGCTGACGCGGCTGAATCTCTGGGCGGACCGGGATCGACTGCGGGCGGTTCCCCCGGTCGAGGCGCTGGCCAGGCTCTCCGGGCGTGGCCGCGCAGGTCCGAAATCGGACGCGGCCGAGCCTGACCCGTCGGCAACCCCGGTCGCGGGCGGCGCTTAGGATACCCCGACCCGCATGCGGTTTTTCGAGATTCTGCCATGCTTCGCGGATCCGACCCGTCTATTCCCCCGCGTATGAGCAGTGCGATCGCCGACGCCGAGGCGCTGCGGACACTCGTCAGTGCGGCCCAGGGCGGCAGCCGACCGGCCGCCGAGGAACTGGTGCGCGCCCACGAGGGCTGGGTGCGCGCCGTGATTTACGGCGTGACCGGCCGCCCGGACATGGTGGACGACGTGGCCCAGCAGGTCTGGGCGCAGGTATTCGAGCGGCTGGAGTCGCTGGAGGATCCGGCCCGGCTGCGATCGTGGCTGTACACGGTGGCCCGCAACGCGGCCATCGACGCCAGCCAGGCCCGCCGGCGGCGCTCAACGACCGACCTGGAAGTAGTCGGCGACTCGCTCCGCACGCGCCACCGCGAGCACCCGGATCAGCTTGCGGCTGGAGCGGAGCTGCGCCAGGCCCTGCTCCAGGCGGTGCAGGCGCTGCCCGCGATCTATCGCGAGCCGTTCGTCCTGCGACACCTGGAAGAATGGAGTTACGCGGAAATCGGGGAGTTGCTGGGTATGCCGGAGGAAACCGTGGAAACCCGCCTGGTTCGCGCCAGGCGGTTGCTGCGCGAAATGTTGAAGGGCAAGATCGATCATGAACGAGCCGAGTGAGCTGGAACGGCTGATCACGCGCGTGCTGGACGAGGAGGCCAGCGCCGCCGAGCGTGGCGCTTTGGAGCAACAGAGCGCGGCCGATCCGACGGTGGCGCAACTACTGGCCGAATACCGTCGTCTGGACCGGCATTTCTGCGCCGCGATGCGCAGTGCCGTGCCGCGGCACGCGCCGCCCCGGACGATTCCCCTGTGGCATTGGGCGACGCAGATGGTGACCGTTGCGGCGGCGGCCGGGCTGGCGCTGCTGCTGTGGATTCGACCGCCGGCGGCGCTGGACGGCGCGGGTGCCGATGTGCGCGCCTCGCTGTTCGCCGATGTGCCGGTGCCGGCCACGGACCAGTTCGACCCTAACGCGGGCTGGCGCTATGAGCGCCCCGGGGTTCGGCTGGACGACGCCAACGGTGACTGGATCGTGATTCCCGGCCAGCGGCCCGACGAATACCTGATCTTCGAAGTCAAGCGGATCAAGAGTCGCACGGTCTTTATACAGCGGGATTTCTAGCCGCGCGGCGGTACGAGGTAATCGACGATGTGGAGGTGTATGCCATGATCGCAAGCATGTGTTTGGCGGTTCTGTTCGGGCTGATCGGGCAGCCGTCGATGGTGGCCATGAATCAGGATGGGCTGGCCATTGGCGCCGGCCGGCCGCAGGTGGCGGCGCCGCTCGGCGACGACAGTGCCAGGACGTTCGTGCCGGTCGACGCGCCGCAGGACGGCGCGGCTGCCGCAAAGCCGCCGGCGGTGTGGATCGGCGTGCGGCTGACACCCGTCCCGGAGCCGCTGGCGGCGCACCTGAACCGCAGCGGCCTGATGGTGGCCAACCTGGTGAATGACTCGCCGGCCGACCGCGCCGGCTTGCAGCGCTACGACGTCGTCGTGTCCTTCAACAACCAGCCGGTCCATGACATGGACGACCTGCTCAAGTCGATCAGCGACGTCGGCGCTGACAAGCGGGTGCCCATGACGGTCATTCGCGGCGGCAAGGAAACCAGCGTGGAGATCACGCCGGCCCAACGTCCCACCGACGGTGAGCCGGAATTCAAGTACGAGGAGCCGCAGCCGGAGCCGAGCGACATGGAGCACTATTTCGGAGGTCGGATGAAGCAGGATCCCAGCGGCAACTGGATCTTCGAGCCGCTGGGCCGCTTGCGCGACTTGCCGGAGGCGCTGCACAACCTGCGTCAGCTCGACCCGGATGAGATGGACATGTGGATGAAGTCGCTGCACGATGCGATGAACCTTGACCCGAGCGACGTATTCCGCTTCAAGTTCGGCGCGGATATGCCGTTTGCCTGGTGGGACGACGCTGACGCGAAAGTCGAAGTGCGCGTGTCGGTCAACCATAACGGCGAGAGCCTGACCGTGCACCGCAGCGCGGAAGGCGAGATCACCGTCGAGCGGCGCGATCGCGACGGCGACAGCAAGACGACCGTGTATGAAAACGCCGAGGAGCTTCAGAAGGGCGACGCCGAGGCGTACGAGTTGCTGATGCAGCATTCGCGCCGTGGGCCGCGGCTGTTCATGACGCCGCCGGCGCTCGACCGCCTGCCGGCCCGGCAGCGCGATTTCCAGCAGGATGTGCAGCGTTCGCTCAGCGAGGCGGAGCGGAAGCTGCGCGAAGCCGTCGAACTGTCGCGCAAGGCGCGGGCCGAGGCGCACGCCCGGTCGGCCGAGACGCCGCGAAGGAAAGCATCGCAATCACGCGGCGAGGGCAAGAACCTGTCGATCTCAATCAGCGATGGCCGGGTGAGCATTACGCTGATGGAGGACGGCAAGACCGAGTCGTACGAGTACGACAGCGTCGACGAACTGCGCCAGGAAAACCCGGAGCTGTACGAAAGGGTCAAGGGACTGCTCGAGCAGATGGAAAGCAGCCGCGCCGATGATCGTTCGACGCGGGTCGCCTGCGGCTGAGGCGTTCGGGCCCGGAACGACGCGCCCGGCCTGCGTCCGGCGCAAAAGCGCCGATTCTCGCTGGAATCTTCAGCACCTCCCCCGTCCGGGGGGGGGGGGGGGGGGGGGGGGGGGGGGGGGGGGGGGGGGGGGGG
>CAYOHG010000364.1:0-4077 GCA_964403685.1 uncultured Planctomycetales bacterium | reverse complement strand
CGTCGGCGGCGGCGCTTCGGCGCGGTCCGCGTCGGATGCGATCACGTCGTGGAAACGGATCGACTCAAGGGGAACATCGCCGGCCGATACGTCCAGCTCCGGCGCTTGCACCAGGGTGGTCTTGTCGAATTCGATCAGCCAGCGCCACAGCCCGCGCTTCAGGCTGGCGGGCGAAGTGGCGGCCTGCTCGACCGGAGTCAGCACGACCTCGCGCCGATCTCCGAGCGTTGCGGTGAAACGGGGCGGCAGGCCGGCCAGCTCGAGCGCGGCATTGCCGGGAAGCGCCGGCGCGGTGTGTAGGGTCAGCCCGATGCCCGCCAGCGCCAGTCCGCCGGCCAGCCCGACGATCGCGCTGACGGCCGTCCACCCGCGCCGCAGCAGAAACGCAAACACCACCGCCAGGACCAGCCAGGCCCACGGACTGGCGAATCCCGCGGCGACGCCGAGCAGTGCCGCCAGCAGGGGACCGGCGCCGCCCATCAGGCTCAGCGCCAGCGACCAGACCACCAGCGTGACCGGGAGCATGATTGCGGGGTTCGGCAGGCCTTCGAGCACATTGGGCACGACGGCGAAGGCCGCCATCATCGCCAGCCCGGCCGCGGGCGAATGGAGCTTGGCGCCGAGGACGAGCAGCCCCAGCAGCATCGCCAGCAGGAATCCACCGTTGACGATCCGCACGGGCGTCGGGTCGCCGTAAAGCAATCGGTCGCCGGCCTGCCAGTCGGCGCGGTCGTCGTCACTCGCACCGATCGGCGGAGCGACCTGAAGCGCCCCCGCAAAGGTCAGATACAGCAGCGGCGACTGCGCCGCGCCGGCGTGCGTGCCGTAGGGCAGGTAGCCGCTGGAAGCCAGGTGCGCGCCGCCCAGCAGGCCGTCGCGTGTGGCCGCGCTGAACGGTTCCGAGGCTATGCGCCCGTAGGCGACGACCAGCCCCACGGCGACCAGGATTGCCAACCCGGCCTCGGAGACGTTCAACCGCAGCAGCGCGCTGCGCGCATTGCCCAGCAGCAGGAAACCGCGCAGCAGCCAGTAAATCGCCAGCGCCGTGTACGCCAGGTAGGCGCACCACTGAACGGTGCACTCGCCCAGCCAGGGCACAACGCCGGTTTCTCCGCGCAGCCCGAGGAGCAGCACCGCCAGCACAACCGTGAGCAGATCCAGGTTTCGCCAGCCGAAAAACGGCTGGGACTGTGCAAACAGCAGTAGCAGCACCAGGATGGCCAGCCAGGTGACGACCGGCGGCGTGAGCTCCGGAACGAGGTGTTGAACCAGCGGGGCGGCGAATGGCGGCGCTTCAGCCACCTGCACCGCGGCTGAGCTGGGCGGCTCGCCGGTGAGCATCTGTTCGAGCACGGCGCGTTTTTCCGCCCCATTCTGCTCGACGGCCTCGTCCTGCGCCGCCGAGGACGGCGGACAGAGCGTCAGCGCGAGCGCCAGTAGCAGGCCGAAGCAGCTCGATAGTGAGCGGAGGTTCATGTGATGATCTCGCTTGGTCGAGGGCGGGCCGGCAGACCCACGATCCGCATCTTATCGCCGCTGGAAGCCGCGCCCAGCCGCCCGCGACGCTCCGTTGCGGCGGGTCGGCGCTCGGCGCGGCCGGCGGCGATTGGCTCCGGCCGCGCGTGGCCCTAGACTACCGCTCTTTACACCTGACTACCGGCTCGGTGACCGGATCTGAAGCGGTTCACGCGGACGGTTGGAGCGCACGGCCCATGAAGACACCGACTTTCGGCGAGTTCGAGTTGCTTCGCAAGCTGAACGAGACACCCGGCGTTTCCGGGCGCGAGGAACGCATCCGGGAGCTGGTGCTCGCCGAGACGCGCGGACTGTGGGACGAGACGCGCGTCGACCCGATGGGCAGTCTGATCTGTCTCAAACGCGCTGCCGGCTCCAAAGCGGCCCGCGCCGCGAGCCGGCGCGGCGGCAATCTGAGCAACGGGCATTCCGCCGCGCGGCGCGCCCCGCGCGTGATGCTCGCCTGTCACATGGACGAGATCGGCTTCTATGTGCGCTACATCGACGAGGATGGTTACCTGCGCATCCAGAACGCCGGCGGCTTCGACACGCGCAATCTGTTCGCCCGCAAGGTGCTCGTGCAGGGCAAGCGCGACCTGATCGGGGCGCTCAATCCCGGCGGCCGGCCGGTGCACATCGCCAGCGAGGCCGACAAGAACAAGGTGCCGCAGATCAACGAATTCTACGTCGATCTGTTCATGCCCCGTTCCGAGGTGGTCAAGCTGGTCGAGATCGGCGATCCCGTCACGCTCGTGCAGCAGACCGAGCTGATCGGCGATGCGATTCTGGGCAAGGCCATGGACAACCGCGTCGCACTGTGGGTGGCGATCAACGCCGTCCGCAAGGCGGCCGACGCGCTCCAGTATGACGTCTACATGGTCGGCTGCGTGCAGGAGGAAGTCGGGCTGCGCGGGGCCACCACCGCGGCGTACGGGGTCGAGCCCGACGTGGGCGTGGCGATTGACGTGACGCTGGCCTGCGACACACCCGGCGTGGGCAAGGATGAAGCCGTCAGCCAGTTGGGCAAGGGCGTGGCGATCAAGGTGATGGATTCCGCCAGCATCAGCCACCGCGGGTTGTTTGACGAATTCGTCGAGCTGGCCCGCAAGAAGCGCATTGCGTTTCAGCGCGAAGTGCTGCCCCGCGGAGGGACCGACGCGGCTGCCGTGCAGCGGGCGCGCGGCGGCGCGCGGGCCATCACGCTGTCGATTCCGACGCGCTACATACACACCGTGACCGAGACGATTCACCGCAAGGACGCCCAGGCCGCGGTCGATCTGCTGGCGGCCTGGCTGAGCACGCCGCCGAAGACTGACGCAGTGTGAGGCACGGCCGGTGTCGCGCCTCGGGCCGCGGCGTCGCCGGCGTGACTCGCGGTTGCACAGCCCGGGGCCCGGCCGGTAGAAGTGTGCTATGGAACTCCGCCTTTCGCAGCGTGCTGCGGCGCTGAAGCCCTCCGAGACCCTCGCAGTCACAGAGAATGTCCGCGCGCTGCGCGAACGCGGCATCAATGTGGTCGGCTTCGGCGCCGGCGAGCCGGATTTCGACACGCCCGAGCACGTCAAGCAGGCGGTGGCCGAAGCCCTGCGCGCCGGTGACACCAAATACCCCACGCCCGCATCCGGCCGCATCCCGCTGCGCGAGGCCGTCTGCGAGTATCTCCAGCGCTACGGCGGGCTGGCGTATCGGCCGTCGCAGGTGTGTATCACCATCGGCGCCAAAGACGCGATCTACCTCTCGCTCCAGGCGCTGCTGAATCCTGGCGATGAGGCGATCGTGCCTGCGCCGTACTGGGTGAGCTATCCGGATCAGGTCGCGCTGGCCGGGGCCACGCCGGTGCTGCTTCATCCCGCCGCCGGCCCGGGTGCCAAATTCACCGCAGAGGACCTGCGCCGCGCCCTGACGCCGCGGACGCGCGTGCTGATCATGAACAGCCCGTCGAACCCGTCGGGCGCCGTTTACTCGCGGACCGAGCTGGAGTCGATCGCCGCCGCGCTGCGCGATACAAACGTGGTCGTCATCAGCGACGAGATTTACCACCGGCTGACGTTCGACCACCCGCCGGCGACCAGTTTCGCCAGCATCGCCGGCATGTACGAGCGGACGCTGACCGTCAACGGCCTGAGCAAGACCTACGCGATGACCGGCTGGCGGCTGGGCTTCGCCGCCGGCCCGAGCCGCTGATCAAAGCGATCGGCGGATTGATCGGGCAGACGACCAGCGGTGCCCCGAGCTTCATTCAGACCGCCGCGGTCCAGGCGATTCGCGGCGAGCAGGATTGCGTCGAGCGCATGCGGCTGGCCTATCGCGAGCGGGCCCAGAGAATGACGCAGCGGCTGAATGCCATGCCCGGCGTGCGGTGCCCGCTGCCGGCGGGCGCGTTCTTCTGCTTCGCGGACGTATCCGGAACGTTTGCCCGGCTGGGTGTGCGCGATGCGGATGCCTTCGCCGCAATCGTGCTGGAGCGGGCGCACGTTGCGCTGGTCTCGGGCAGCGCGTTCGGCTGCCCGACGCACGCGCGGCTGAGCTTCGCGACCAGTGACGCGCAGATCGACGAAGGCC
>CAYOHG010000363.1:0-4090 GCA_964403685.1 uncultured Planctomycetales bacterium | reverse complement strand
ACTCTCAGCCGCACCGAATCAATCTACAACGAGCTTTCGGACCAGGATCTCTCGACGCTGCTGACCGACTTCTTCGGCAGCTTCAGCGCGTTGGAGACCGCGCCGTCCGACATCGCCGCCCGCGATAACGTCGTAGCCGCCGGCGACATGCTGGTCCGCACCATCCACCGCGTGCGCAGCGACATCATGCAGCAGGTGTCCGACCTGAACGAGCAGGTCACCGCCGGCGTGCAGCGCGTCAACGAAATCTCCGGCGAGATCGCTCAGCTCAATTCGCAGATCGTGGCGCAGGAGGCGACCGGCACGACCATCGCCAGCGCCCTGCGCGACCGCCGCGAGGCGCTGCTGCGCGAACTCAGCGGGCAGATCGACATTCGCGTCCGCGAGCACGAGAGCGGCTCGGTCACCGTGTATGCGGGTAGCGAGCCGCTGGTCGAGTTTGACCGCGCCCGCGAACTGACGCTGGCCAGCGAGGTGCGCGGCGGCGTCGAGGTTGCCGCTGTGCGCTATGCCGACAACGGCGGATCGGTGCTGTTCACGCAGGGGGCGCTGGCCGGGCTGATCGAAGCCCGCGACGTGCACCTGGTTGGGCAGTTCGGCCGACTCGACCAGCTTGCGCAGGGGCTGATCTACGAGGTCAATCGAATTCACTCGGCGGGCGTCGGCCTGGTCGGGCGCGGCACCGCGAGCAGCGAATACGCCGTGCTCGATCCCGCCGCGGCGCTCAACAGCGACGCCGCGGGACTGCCCTTCCCGGTCGTCAACGGCGTGATGATCGTGCACGTGCGCGACACCAGCACGGGCCGCGAAAGCACCCGGCAGATCGAAATCGACCTGGATGGACTGAACGGCGACGACACGACGCTCAACGACCTGGCGGCGGCGCTCGACGCCGTCCCCGGACTGGACGCCAGCGTTAACACGCAGAATCGCCTGGAGATTTCGGCGGGCGCGGGCAAGGAATTCTGGTTCACCGAGGACAGCTCCGGCGCGCTGGCGGCGCTGGGTGTGAACTCGTTTTTCAGCGGACAAGGCGCCGCGGACATCGACGTGGACGCGGCGGTGCGCAGCGACCCGCGCCTGATCGCCGCGGGCGTGACGTTTGCGGATTACGACGGAGTGAACGCGGGGCGGGTGGCGCTGCTGGCGGCTTCGACGAGTGTCAGCACGCTGCTGGGCAGCCGCAGCATCTCACAGTTTCACGAGGAGACGATCAGCGCGCTGGCGGTGGAGACGTCGGCCGCGGCGAACTCCTACGAGTCGGCCGACGCCGTCTACAACGGGCTGTATGCCCAGCGCGAGGCGGTCAGCGGGGTCAGTCTGGACGAGGAGGCCATCAACCTGACCCGTTTTCAGCAGGCGTATGAGGGGGCGGCGCGCTACATCGGCGTGCTGGATGAAATGACGGACCAGTTGCTGGCGCTGCTGTGAGGCAGGCCGGAGAGCGACGGAGCGCAGCATGAGCATCAGCCCGATCAGTCTGGGTCGCGTCAGCCAGAACCTGCGGTCGTTCTCGCTGCTGACATCGCTGCGGAACACGCAGAGCGGGCTGCTGAGCGTACAGAACCAGCTCGCCAGCGGGCTGCGCTTTCAGCGTCCCAGCGAAGACCCGCTGCGGGCGGCCGCCGCGCTGCGGATCGAGCGCCAGCTCGACCTTCTTTCGCGCGTCGAGGACAACGTCCGCAAGGCCAACACGGTGCTGAGCGAGGGCGAAGCCGCCATGCAGGAGGCGGTCGACCTGATGACCGAGGCCAACACGATCGCGCTCAACGGCGTGAATGACGGGGTCTCGGCCGACGAGCGCTACGCACTGGCGACGGTGGTTGACTCGATCCTCGACCAGATGATCGCTTTGGGCAACCGCAGCTACAACGACGAATTCCTCTTCAGCGGACACTTCGGCGGCGATCTGCCGTTCGTCCGTACGCAGGACGGCGTGCTGTTTCGCGGGGACGAGGGCCGCCGGCAGACGGTGGTCGACACCGATCTATCGCAAGACACGTTCACCATTTCCGGGATGGAGTTTTTCAGCGCCGTGTCGACCGAGGTGCAGGGCTGGAGCGATCTTGACCAGGCGCTGACGCTCGACACGCGCATTGCAGACCTGGCCGGCGCCACCGGCCAGGGCATTTCGCTCGGGCGCGTGCTGGTTACGAACGGACCGACCTCCAGCGAGATCGATCTGTCCGGCGCGGCGACGATCGGCGACGTGATCGACCGGCTGAACGCCGAAATGCCGCCGCCCTTGCAGGCGGCACTGACCACGACCGGGATTCAGATTGTGCCGGCCGGACTCGGACCAGCGCAGATCACCGTGACCGATGTCGAAGGCGGGTCCAGCGCGACCGACCTGGGCATTTTCAGCAACGACCCACTGCCGGTCGTGCTGGGCGGTGACCTGAATCCACGGCTCACGCCACGAACCACGCTCGCTTCGCTGTATGCCAGCACGGGCGTCAGCCTCGCGGACGGCATCATCATCACCAACGGCGGGCAGACGGCGACGATCGACTTCAGCGGCGCTGAGACGTTGGAAGACGTCATGAACCGCATCGACCAGGCCGACGTGGGCGTGCTGGTCGAGATCAACGACGACGGCACGGGCCTCAACGTACGCAGCCGCATCTCCGGCGCGACGCTGACGATCGGCGAGAACGGCGGGACGGATGCCACCGAGCTGGGCATCCGCTCGATGTTCGGCGGCACGCGGCTGGCGGACCTGAACCAGGGCCGCGGCGTAGCGACGGTCGAAGGCGACGACTTCCGCATCACGACTGCGGATGGAACCAGCATCGATGTCGATCTGGACGCACTCGATCTGACAACGGCGACGCTGGACGACCTGGTTGCGCTGCTGAACGCGCAGGGTGGCGGGGCGATCACCGCCGGCCTGACGAGCAGCGGCAACGGCCTGACGATCACGGACAACACGGCCGGCGCCGGCACGCTCTCGATCAGCAAGCTGAACCTCTCGCCGGCGATCGACGACCTCGGGCTGAACGCGGAATCGGTCGGCGGCGTGCTGCTGGGCGAGGACGTGAACGGGGCGGTGGTTGACGGGCCGTTCGCGGCACTGATCGCGCTGCGCGATGCGCTTGAGGCGGACGATACACGGGCGATCGACGCCGCCGCCGAGCGCGTGGCTTCAGCTCTGACCGGGATGCAACGGATTCAGGGGCAACTGGCCGCCAAGGCGCAGAGCATGCTGGCGCGCGAGACGCGGCTGGAATCGGAGCGGACCGCCGCCGAACTGCTGCTGAGCGACGTGCGTGACACGGACATGACCGAGGCGCTGGTTTCGTTTCAGCAGTTGCAGACGGCGTTGCAGGCGAACATGCAGACGGCAGGCCCGATCATGAGCCTGTCGCTGCTGAACTACCTGTAGTGGGGCGGCCGCAACCGCACCACAGGAGGGGGGAAGGGGCGGAGTCGGAGGAAGTTGCGTTGCAGCGGCGTTCGTGGCCGAACGCGCTGTGGCAACGGGTCTGGGCGCAGGAAGCGCCGCAGGCGTCTGGAGGGCGCGACGCGCTTCACGGGGAAGGGTGAACCGGCCCGAGGCGGCCGGACCCGTGAGGTCGTCACTCGACCGGAGACTCGGCCACGGGAGCCAGGCGATGCTGCTCAATACGTCGCGGTTTGGCATGATTGAGATCGACTCGGAACGGATCATCGTATTTCGCGAGGGCCTGCTGGGTTTCCCGGCGCAGCAGCGCTTCGCCCTGATCCAGACGTCGATCGATCCGGTCTTCTTCTGGCTTCAGGCGGTGGACGATCCGCAACTGGCGTTCGTCGTCTGCGATCCGCAGGCGTTCATCGCCGACTACCAGCCGGCGATCCGGCGGGACGACCTGGAAGCCGTGGAGGCTGTGGACGTTGGCGAACTCCAGGTGCTGGTGGTGGTGAATAAGGTGGACGGGTACCTGACCGGACCGGCCAAACAGGCGCGGGCGTCCCAGGCGGCGGTGGTGGCGATGACCCCGGAGGGCGCGGTGCGCGCCATGGTGGGCGGCAACGACTACGCCGCCACCCAGTTCAACAGCGCGGTCCAGGCGCGCCGGCAGCCCGGCTCCGCCTTCAAGCCGTTCCACTA
>CAYOHG010000362.1:0-4101 GCA_964403685.1 uncultured Planctomycetales bacterium | reverse complement strand
CAATCGAGGTCGTCACACTGGTTCCGGCGGGGCAATCGCCACATACCTACGAACCGACTCCCGCGCAGGCGCTGCGGGTGGCGCGGTCGCGTGCGTTCTTTACCGTCGGGCTGGTGCTCGAGCGGCGTCTGGCGCAGCAGCTTTCGGAGATGGGCAGCGCAGCGCGGATCGTCGATCTTCGCGCGGGCCTTTCAACGCTGACCGGCGGGTGTGAGCACGACCCCAGCGATGCCGGAGGACACGACCACGGATCGGACGAATCGGCCGACCCGCACATCTGGATGGACCCACGTCGCATGCAGTTGGCCGTTGAGACGATTCGAGCCGCGCTGGCAGATCAGTGGCCCGCGCTTGCCGACGATTTTGCGCAGCGGGCCGAGTCGACCAGGCAGCGGCTGCGGGCGTTGGATGCGCGGCTTGGGACGCTGCTCGGGCCGCACGACGGCAAGGCATTCTTCGTCTTTCATCCGTCCTACGCGTATTTGGCCGACGCGTACGGACTGGAGCAGGTCGCTTTCGAGGTCGAGGGCAAGGAGCCCGCTCCGAAGCAGATCGTCGCGCTGATCGAGCGGGCACGGGTTGGGGGGGCGCGGGTGCTGTTCTACGAGCCGCAGTTTCCGCGCGCGACGGTCGACGCGGTGGCGCGCAGCCTGAACGTGCCAATCGAGCTGCTGGAACCGCTGCGGGCGGATTACTTCGAGAACCTGGAGCACATCGGCGCGCGGATCGCGGCGGCGCTGGGAGAATCGCCGCCATGAACGGTCCGGCCGCGCTGAGCCTCAAGAACGTGAGCTTCGCCTACAACGGCGAGCCGATTCTGGAGGCGGTTCATCTGACGGTGCCCCCGGGTGACTTCGCCTGCATCATCGGTCCCAACGGGGGCGGCAAGAGCACGCTGCTGAAGTTGATGATCGGCCTGCTGCCGGCTCGGACAGGGCAGGTGCTGGTGTTCGGGCAGCCGCCGGCGCAAGCCCGTCTGAAGGTCGGCTATCTGGCGCAGCATCTACACTTCGACCGGCAGTTCCCGGTGACGGTGAGTGACGTCGTGCTGATGGGCCGGCTCGGGCTGGGCTCGCCGCTGGGGCGCTACTCGCGCGTCGACCGCGGCGCGGCGCGGCAGGCGCTGCACGAGGTCGGAATCGCAGACCTGGAGCGCCGGCCGTTTGCGGCCCTGTCCGGCGGGCAGCGACAGCGAGTATTGATCGCGCGCGCGCTGGCCTGCGAGCCCGAGTTGCTTCTGCTCGATGAACCGTTCGCCGGCCTGGACATTCACGCCGAGGAGCAGCTCTACGGGCTGCTGGGCGAGCTGAACCGCCGGCTGACGATCGTGCTCGTTTCGCACGATGTCGCCTATGTGTCCAAGTTCGTGCAGACGGCCATCTGTGTCAACCGCCACGTGCATACGCACGCCGCCAGCGAGCTGCACGGCGAGGTCATCCGGCGGCTGTACGGGCGGGAAGTGCGGCTGGTGCATGGCGGTCGGGATCAGTCGGGAGCCCGCGGTGTCTAGTTTCTGGGTCGACCTGCTGAGTCACCCGTTTCTCCAAACGGCCGTTCTGGCGGGGGTGCTCGCCAGCGTCGCCAGCGGCATGGTGGGCACGTACGTCGTGGTGCGGCGCATCACCTACATCGCCGGCGGCATTTCGCATTGCGTCCTGGGCGGGCTGGGCGCGGCGGGTTATCTCCAGGTGGTCTGGGGAGTGACCTGGGCCACGCCGACACGCGGGGCGTTGCTGGCGGCGCTGCTCTCGGCGGCGATCATCGGACTGGTGAGCCTGCGCGCTCGGCAGCGCGAGGACACCGTGATCGGTGCGCTGTGGTCGATCGGCATGGCGGCCGGCGTGCTGTTCATCTCCCAGACGCCCGGATACGCGCAAGACCTCAGCAGCTACCTGTTCGGCAACATCCTGATGGCGACGCCCGAAGATGTCTGGCAGATTCTCTTGTTGGATGTGGTCGTGCTCGCGGCGGTCGGCTTGTTTCATCGCCAGCTCCTGGCGGTCTGCTTTGACGAGGAGTTCGCCCGCATGCGCGGGGTGCGGTCCGAGCTGTTCTACCTGTTGCTGCTGATGCTGGTGGCGGTGACGGTCGTGCTGCTGGTGAAAGTGGTCGGGATCATTCTGATGATCGCGGTGCTCACGCTGCCGGCCGCGGTCGCCGGCGCGCTCGCCCGAACGGTGGCGCAGACGATGGCCCTGGCCGTTCTCATCGGGGCTGCATTGATCGCCCTCGGTCTGGCGATCAGTTATCAGCAAAACCTGCCGGCGGGGGCCACCATCGTCGTGCTGAGCGGGGTCGTCTACCTGGTGTCCGCGGCGATTGGCGCGTCGCGGCGAGCATGACGGAACGGCGCCCGACGGGCCGGATTCGGGTTTCGCTCGCGGTCGGCTTGCGGTTAGAATAACTCCGGCGAGAGGCTGGAGCCGGATTCGCGGCGGATTCTACGAGTCGGGGCGCAACGGACGGGCGTTCGTACTTCCCGCACACCCACTCAATCATCGCGGGCCGGGGAAAATCTGCGCCGCCGGGGTGAGTTTGCATCGGCGCGGGCAGACACGGATGGTTTTTCTGGAAAGGAGCACAGACGCATGACGATTCGGAAGATTCTGACGGGCTGCCTGCTGACGGCGTGGGCGGGCGCGGCCACGACGGTTGTGGGCGGCACGGCGCTGACCACCACTCAAGTCGTTACCGGGCTGCAGTATCCGGTTTTCGTGACGCACGCACCGGGCGATTACAGTCGTATCTTCATCCTCGAGAAGCCCGGCCGCATCCGCATTGTCAAGGATGGCGTGCTACTGGCGACCTCGTTCCTCGACATCAACGCGATTGTCGGCGGCGGCACGAGCGTTTCGGACGAGCGCGGGCTGCTCGGGCTGGCGTTTCACCCTGATTACGCCGGCAATGGCTACTTCTACGTCAACTACACGAACAACGCCAACCATACGGTCGTGGCGCGCTACACCGTCTCTGCGAACCCGGATATCGCCGATCCGGCCTCCGCTCAGCAGGTCTTCCTGATCAACCAGCCGCAGACCAATCACAACGGCGGCTGGATCGCGTTCGGTCCCGATGGATACCTCTACGTCAGCATGGGTGACGGCGGCGGCGCCGGCGACGACGATACCGGCCACACGGTCGGCGTTGGCAACGGACAGGACATCACCAGCAACCTGCTCGGGAAAATGCTGCGCGTCGACGTGAACGGCGATGACTTCCCGGGCGACAACGCCAAGAACTACGCCATCCCCGCCGACAATCCCTTCGTCGGCATCGACGGCGATGATGAGATCTGGGCCTTCGGGCTGCGAAACGCCTGGCGCAATTCCTTCGATCGCGTCACCGGCGACCTCTACATCGCCGACGTCGGCCAGGATGCCTGGGAAGAGATCAACTTCCAGCCCGCCAGCAGCAGCGGCGGCGAGAACTACGGCTGGCGCTGCTACGAGGGCAACCACAACTTCAACCAGACCGGGGATTGCAGCCGGACGCCGTTCACTTTCCCGATCCACGAGTATTCGCACGGCTCAGGCTGCTCGATCAGCGGCGGCTACGTGTACCGCGGCTGCGCCATCGCCGACCTCCAGGGAACCTACTTCTTCGCCGACTACTGCACCGCGACGATCTGGTCGTTCGAGTATGACGGCAGCATGATGACAAATTTCACCAACCGCACGACCGAGCTGGACCCGCCCGGCACGCCGTCGATCACCAATATCGTCTCCTTCGGCGAGGACGCCTACGGCGAGATGTACGTCCTCGATCAGTCCGGCGGAGAGATCTACAAGATCGTCCCGAACGTTGCTGGCGGCGTGATCATCGACTGCAACGCCAACGGCCAGGAAGACGCCTGCGACATTCTCGACGGCACCTCGGCCGACGTGAACGGCAACGGCGTCCCGGACGAGTGTGAGCCGTGCATCGGCGACCTCAACGGCGACCTGGTGGTCGACCTGGACGACCTTTCCGCCTTGCTGGTCAACTTCGGGCAGACCGGTATTCCGCCCAGCGGCGGCGACCTCGACGGCGACGGCGACGTCGACCTCGACGATCTGTCGCTGATGCTGGTGCACTTCGGCGAGACCTGCTGAAGCAACGCGG
>CAYOHG010000361.1:0-4111 GCA_964403685.1 uncultured Planctomycetales bacterium | reverse complement strand
CCGCTCCGCGAGCACGACCACGCCGCGCCAACCGCCGGCCAGCCGCAAACGCGAAAAGTAGCGCCCGTCGCCGCGGCAGCGGCGATCGCGGCGGCGCTGCAAACCGCCGGCGTGCCTCGCGGCCTGGCGCTCCAACGCCGCAACCAGCGATCGAAAGTCCAGCTCCAACGTTCGTCCGTGCGGCAGCTCAAGCTCGAACTCGTTGCGCCAGCGCAGGTACGCCCGCAGGAAACGCAGCCGGTCCGCGACGGTGCTGTGACGGCGAAACCACTGGTTGAGCTGGACGAGGTTGCGAGTCACGGCCTCTTCGCTCAGCGGCCGATCGAGCCGGGCGCTCTGAAGATCGACGAACAGCGGCTGGTACCGCCGCGGCGCCAGCGTCCGCACCAGCAGGTTGGCGGCATGCATGTCGAGGTGCGCGAAGCCGGCCTGGTGGGCCCGGGCAACCAGCCGGGCCAGTTCCTCGATCAATCCGCGGGTGTCGGCGCGCCGCCGGTGCGCATCCGAATCAGCGCTCAACCGCCGCCAGAATTCGTGCAGCGGCTGCGCCGGGGCGACGGCCGGCGTGACCAGCAGGCAACAGCGCCGGCCTGCGCGGCGCAGGTCGTCGCAGAACGCCAGCGGCTGGACCGCGGCGATCTGGTGTCGCATCGCGTCGCGGCCGCCGGCCCATTCGCGCTGCGCAGGCGAGCCACGCAGCCAGTTCTTGAGCAGCGCCGCGGGGCCGCGCGTGAATGAGTATTTAAGGTAATACTCCTGACCGAAACGATGCGCGCGCCAGACTTCCCGCAGTCCGTTCTGCTTGATCCGCTGCCAGCCGTTTCGGTTCGGGTCGCGCCAGTCATCCGCCGGCGTGCCCGCCAACAGCGCCGCCGCCTCGGACCGAAACGTCCAGCGCAATCCGGCGATGACCGCGCGGCACACGTCCGCACTGGTAGGCGAGCCCGCGCCGGCACTCGCCGCGCTGGCCGGACCGTCTCCGATCTCCGGCTGCGGAATGGTCATTTCGTCGGTGCGCACCGGCGGCGGTCCCCGAAAAGAATGGTACCCCTCACGGCGCGACCCGCTGGAAGCGGCCCAGCGAGCCCAACTGATATTCGACCTCGTCGTCCGCATCAAAGGCGACGATCGTGCCCAGCGGGTCGAAATCGTCGATCAGCAGCGCCCGGCGGTTCCCCTCCGGGTCCGCCGGCATCGGCCGCAGCCAGCGCGCGTTCACACCGCCGGCGCGGGTGGAGGCCTCGATCATCCACGAACCGGTCTCGTAGGACGCGACGGTGCGCTCGAGGACGGCTTCGAGCGGCACGCCGACAAACGCCGGCCCGACGGGCACGCGCCGTTCGAGCCCCTCATCGCCGCGCCCGCGCCGGTAGAGCAACTCATCGGCACCCGCGGCGCGATACTCGCTATGGGTATCGAGCTCGACTCCGCCGCGCCCCGGAGTGCGATGCTTGGTGCCAAGCCGGTACGTGCGACCGTCAGGTTCCAGCGTCCACTCCCACGTGATGCGCTCGCCGCTGTCGAGCCAGTCCAGTCGCTCGCGGCCGGAGAACCCGCCGCTGGGATCCACGTTGCGAACGGTAGTGATCCGGACGGTTCGACCGGCGGGCGCGCCGATCAGCTCAAAACGGACGGGGACGGCGCTCCACCAGCGCCGCGGCCCCAGCGCCAGAACCTGCTCCACCAACTCGCGTCCGGCCGCCGGCGCTGTGGCCAGGTCCGGCGCTAGCGCCGACGACGTGATCACCAGCGCGCGGGTGATCTGTCCCGCGGCGTCTGCGGCCGCGGCGGCTGAGTCGTCGTTCGCGCAGACCGGCAGCAGCACCGCCGATCCATCGGACTGACTTAGCAGGAAGGCCTCGCGCAGCGGGCCATCCGAGCGGGATTCGCTCGTCCGGCGAATGTGAAAGACGCGCCGATCACTGTTCTCGGCGGGCAGCGTCGTCAGCTCGCCCGGCTCGTCCCAGGCGTTGACGGCGAAGTTCCGCAGCAGTTGCTCCTCGGATTGTCCCGGGGCGATCCAGGTGCGCAGCACGCCGACCGACCAGATCGGAATCTGCTCGGCCAACCCCTGCACAAACAGCGCGGGCACCTCTTCGATGTGCGGACCATCGACCCGCCAATCCGTCTCGAGCGAAAATTGCAGACCGGCACGCTGCTGCCAGTGAGCCGCCGGGTGCGTGAAGGCGGGATCGTCGATGCGGATGGCCGCGCAGACTTGGTCCAGCAATTCGATATCGCCGGCCGTAACCTCGCGCAGCGGGATGTACTCGACGCTGATCTCGTCGCCGCGCCCGCTGCACGTTAACCGGTAGACCGTCTCGCCGCGCTCCTCGCCCCAGGGCGTTTCAAGCCGCCGCTCGCGGCGGACCTGCACCGCCGGCAACGGGCCGATGCGCGATTGCTCCGGCAGGTAGGCCGCCATGCGATCCAGAAAGTTGTTCAGCCGCAGCAGGTCCGGCAGCGGGCGAAACGACGGCCAGTGCCGGTGGCGGAACTGAATCCTTCGGCTGATCTCCCATTTCCGCTGCCCGCGAACGTCGACGCGCACCGCCTGGAAAAACACGCTCGGATTGGAGGGATCCTGAAGCCAGCCATGCGGGGGGCGCACGACCAGCGGTGTTCCGGGGATCGCGGTGGGCGGGCCGAGCGAAAGCCGCTCGCGCACCTGAAGCCACGCGACTCCCAGGGAACCGGCCACAGCCAGCGCGCAGATCAGCAGCGCCGTCAGCGGGTGCGCGGGCCGCGAGCCGGAGAGTACCTCGGCGGACATTGCCGGGCATGATACGACGACCGGACAACGCTGGGGAGCGCCGCGCCTCAGCGTTTGCGCGTCCAGGCGAGGTCGACGTAGCGCGCCCGGCGGCGCTCCACGTCCGCGCGCTGCGCGCCGCTCCACTCGGCCGGCGCCGGACGCAATTCCAGCGCAGCGGCGAGCCGCGCGACAATCTCCGCCCTCCAGCGCGCCAGCGTCGGCGCGTCCGGCCTGCCCAGCGCGACGCCGGGGTGCGCCGCGTAGCGTTGCTCCAGCAGCAGTGAGCCGTGCTGCATGACGCGACCGGGAATGCGCCGCTGCGCGCTGCCCAGCACCTTGCCTTCGCCCAGCAGCAGGTCGGTCCGGCCCGGCCGCTCAAAACAGAAGAACGGCCCGCCGCGCGGCGACGGCAGCGGCCAGTCTTCGGGCGCCAGGCGCGTAGCCGCTCCGTCCGGTGCGATGGCCGCGCTGATAGCGGTGTGTACCACGCGGTATAACTCGGTCGGCGCGCGGCGCGCAACCGCGACGGTCTCATCGAGCACCAGGCAGTAGGTCAGCTCGCGGTCGTGCAGGATCGCGCCGCCGCCCGTCAGGCGTCGCACAATCGCCAGCCCTTGGATTTCCGCCGGCAGCTCGGCGAGGGCCTCGCAGGACTGGAAGTACCCCAGGCTGATCGTCGGAGGATTCCAATGATACAGCCGCAACGCCGCCGGCGACGACTCGGCCGCGTGCAGCAGATGCTCGTCGCGCGCCATATTTGTGGGCCCATCCAGCGGCGGATCGCAGTAAACCAACAGCGGCGGCTTCATGCGGGCAAGTCTTCCGCGGCGCGCCAGTCGCGCTCAACGTGGTGAATGAGCAGTGCGCGGATTTCGGTCATGTCCTCGATGGCGAAGCGAACGCCCTCGCGCCCCACGCCGCTGGATTTCACGCCGCCATAGGGCATGTTGTCGGCCCGCACCGTGGGCACGTCGTTGATGACCAGGCCGCCGACGTGCAGCGTCTCGAAGGCGTGCACGGCGCGGTCGAGATCGCGGGTGAACAGGCCGGCGTGCAGGCCAAAGCGGCTGTTGTTCGCCCGGTCCAGCGCCTCGCCGAAGGTATCGAACGGCTCCAGCGTCAACACCGGGCCGAAGGCCTCATCGCACATGAGCGGCTGATCCGCGGGTACCTGCTCGACCACGGTCGCTTCGAAGAACGCGCCCTGGCGCCGCCCGCCGCAGACGATCCGAGCGCCGGCGGCAGCCGCGGCGTTCACCCAGCTTTCGACGCGCTGCGCGGCTGATTCGCTGATCAGCGGTCCCAGCGTAGTGGCGTCGTCCAGCGGATCGCCCGGGCGCAGCGCCGCGGCCGCGG
>CAYOHG010000360.1:0-4111 GCA_964403685.1 uncultured Planctomycetales bacterium | reverse complement strand
GTCCTGTGCTAAAACGCCCGTCAGAATTGCGCACTGCGTGCTGTTGTCTAAGCACAACTCTGCCACACTCCCGCTCGGCTTGCTGGCATCAAGTGCCGCCGGTTGCGGCGATGCTTCGACGGAACCGGTAAGCATTTCCGATGATGGGCCGCTTGACTTCTCATCGTTCGGCTGCGGCGCCGTAGGCGACTTGTTCCACTTGAGCTTAAATCGGTTCTTTGATACAAGCAGCACCAAGGCCTGAATGTTGCGATTCGGCAGCACCTCCTTGGTGGGGCGGGGTGTAGAGAATGTGTGAAAGCGCTGTAGCGCGTGGCGAAGCGAGTAAGCACCCACCATGGCAGCAACTAGTGAAGCTGTGACGACGGCATACCACCAGACGGAAGCACCGTCGTAAAGCTTGTGAAAAGCCGCCGCCATCAAATGACCCGACAGGAGCGCGAAAAGCGCGAGCGTCAGCAGCTTGTAGTCCACGTGCCGATGATACCGGAGCTGGATAAGCGTGACGGCGCAGGCAACGAACCCTGTGCCGGACAGGGTAAGCAATGTCCACTTGGGGAATCCGCCGTTGAGGAGCATGTACGCGAGGTCGAGCGAGAGTATGTGCCCGCTGACGATAACAACCAGCACCGCCAGAATGAGCAGTCCGTACTTGGCGAGCTGGCCTGCACCAGGGATTCTTATGTCCGTACGCTTAGAATTGGTCATGGATCACCGCCAGTTATTGATTGATAGGTGGACGTCGCGTGCATAATCTGAACAAACTCTGGAAGCAGAGAGGATTGCGGCTCGAACGAACTGAACGTCCCGTACTCGCTCGTCGTTTTGCCGCCGACACCCAGCTCCTTGAGCGCGAACTGGAGCAAGCCCACCGCGAGTTCGAGCCAGTCCATACCCTGGGGGCTTACGTCGGTGCAAGACAGGGCGAAGTGCATCAATCCCGTCACCGAAACGAAGGTATTTGGAGCCGGGGTGTCAAAGTCGGTGGGCGGATCATGACCGCGACCGGTGACGCTGGTTTGACCGTGGTACTTTGAGTGGTGCGGCGTGAGGACGTCGCGCGAGATTGCAGTACTTAGACTCGTCGGATCAATCCATGCGTCGTGAAATGTGATGAATCCAGCGCTATCCGCATCTCCGAAGAGAATCTGTGCCCCCTCGACATCGGAAACGCCCTTCTGCGACTTAGCGACCGCAATCCAAGCCCGCCGCGCGATACCCTTGAGGGCCGAACCAAGGATGATCGGAACTCCGTAGACATGGTGCAGGTGCAGGCCGAATTCGATCGGCGAAGCGATGCCGAGGCCGACGGCGAGTCGCGAGCTGATCTTGGCAGAGAAGTACCGTGCACGAGTGGTGTCGAGGCGTGTTTTGCGTTCTTGGAAAGCGATCGTGTAGACGGCCTTGACTCGCTTGCACGCCTGTGCAACGTGCTCGATCAGCTCTACTCGCTCCGCAGCATGGCCGTCGGCCTTGACCGGCATGCTCAGCCAGCGGGTGAGGACCACCCCCGCGTGGGACACATACTCGGCATTCACGTCATTCAACTTCTTGCGGCGAGCGCTCATGAGTCTGCTCCGGTCGGCTCCGGCAACTCCTTTTCAAACGTTTCGGCGTACCGTTTGAGAAGCGTCGCTGCTTCAATCGCGAATCGGGACAGCACCATATAGTCGGTCGCGGAGCACGTGCGTGCAGCCTCAGCAAGTGATTGTGTGCCGAGAATCGCGGCAAGATCATCAAGCACGCGGGCTTGGGCGTTCGAAGGCTTTTGATTCTTGTCCCTATCAGCCTTGGCGTCTGCATACGCGACAGCCTGACACAGCCCAACCCCGTGAATCAACGCCGGAAACGACTTTGCGAAGGAGGCGTAGTCCTCGGTAAAACTCTCGGGCTGCGGCAGTTCCGCGGCGCGGGCCTTGACCGCGGAATACGCCGCTTGCATGAGACGTTGCGTGTGCGTGTGAATCATGGCTTGCTCCCCGATGCGGGCGGCTTGGGCGCCGCATAGAAGCTGAGCGTGACCTGTCCACGTCCGACGCTGTGCTTGCCGCCCAATTGGAGCTCTTGCACGCCCTTGCAGAATCTGTCCGCGACCTCCCTAGCCAGATCGGTCGGCGCTGTTATCCCGATTTTCTGCTCGAAGTCTTCGTTCTTGCCCCAGACCGGCCCACACCAGACCAGCCCGCAGAGGAGCGATTCCTCCGGAAGGCTCTCCTCGTACCAGAGGCCCGACTTGACGGTTCCGGACGCGTCGTCGATGGCGACACGGGCATCGACCTGGCTTGCGGCCTCGCAGAGATAGCCGAAGACGTCGTCGTGAATGATCGCCAAACGCTTCGCAAACTCGGACTGCATATCGCTGCCTGCCCGAAACGCCAACGCGGCGATGGCGCCTGCCCAAGCCTGGGTTTGCCGGCAGCCGGTGGCGATGAAGTCGAGGTCCTCGAGGAACACATTGGGCGCCGTAGCCGGTTGATTGGGCTGAAGTGGTGGGACGCAGAGAGCCGACCCGCTTGCCGGCACGTGCATGGCGAGCGAGGCGCCCGTGCCGGCGGCGACATGGGGAACCTCGAGAGGGACGTTGTACGCCAAAAGCGGAATTCCGGCGCGTTCAAAATCGCCCGCGAGACGACGCAGGACGAACGGGCAGGTGCACCACGCGAACGTGCCATAAAAGCTGCGGATCGGCAGGCAGATCAGCCGTGCATCTGTGAACGCGAGGGAGCCGGCGTTCGCGTTTAGTTCCGCATTTCGGTCCATGAAGCCGAAGGCTAGCCGCTTATAGTACCTGTTTTGGCGTTCGGTCTTGCCCAACGTGTCCACATCCCTTCGTGAATCTTCATCCGCGAGCAGCTTGTCCGCGAGCACTCCCTTGACGGACGACCCGGGTATGAAGGGGAACTTCGTGGCGACTTCGCGCGCAATCGGAAGGTCGATGAACCCGACGCCCTGGCCGGCGCCGACGTGCAGCGGGCTTCGAGCGCGAATGGTGTAGGCACGCGTTTGGGTGGACATGCTTTCTTGCTCCGATGACTGCGACTACTCACGGATGGCAGCGCCAGATTCCCCAAATCGCTAGGCCGAAGCCGTCGCGTTGGTCCTGCTGCCGATCGCACACCGATTCCATCCAGGCCGGGATGAGATCCGCAGGCGCGCCACTGACGACCTGGAAGAAATACACCGCGCCAGCGGGAACCAGGCGCCGAACCGGTTTCGGGCCAAACGAACCCTTCTCGAGCGACCAGCCGGAGATCGGTTTCCAGCGTTCAACACAAGCACCAACCAAACGCAAACACACGCCCGAAGCGGATGGGGGCTTGCCTTTCAACTCTGTCTCGTCCAGCCAGTCGGGAAGCCAACCTCTTGAGAACACGCCGGGCGTCACAAGCGTCATACGGATGAGCGTTGGCGAGCCTCGCAGCGTGGTGGCAATAGTACTTGGGCAATCCCAACCTGTGGGAAACGATTTCTCGCTTTTCCAATGCACGATTCGGCGTTCACCGCCGAATGCCCCAAATGTGTTCAGCGCCTTTGCGGCCGAGTCGTACTTAGCATGCGCCCGAACTCTCACGCTCAGTGAAATGTTGTGGCCCGGGCAATCCGTTTTTTCCCGATCCGCGTGGTGACGCAGCCCGGCAACGTCCAGTCCGATCGTCTGAAACAGCATTTCGTCCTCGCCCGTTCCGCGCTTCGGCGCCATCTTGACGTGCATGCGAGTGTCCTTGCGCGGGCCATCGAGGAAAGCCGCGGGCCACGTACTGAAGGGCAGCGGGCTGAAAAGCTCAGAGCGTCCCAGAGTGTCAAAGGCTGGCTCAAGGAGCCATTGCTCCATCATCGCCGCGGACCAGAACCGCGGCACAACCAGCGGCTTGAACTCTCCCTTGAGGGACCCGGAGAGCATTACGGGCTGCAATGCGTCGACGGGCAGGTCGCAGCCGCTGCCATCTCGCGGCAGCGCTGGGCGCGCGGCGTAGAGTTCGGCGCCAGCCGCCGTTCTCCGCGCCACCGCATCTGCCGGAGCGGGAAAAAAGAGCTGTGGAGTGTTGCGCTGCGCCCTTGCGTTGGCATCAAGTAGGATCGGCAGGCCACCGGCGACTTCACACCGTAAGAG
>CAYOHG010000359.1:0-4123 GCA_964403685.1 uncultured Planctomycetales bacterium | reverse complement strand
GGACCAATACGGAATTCGTCGTCTGGACCGGTGGCGCCGCAGCCAAGTTCAGCAGCGTAGACACCGCGGACCTGCTGCCGGGCTCCGTGGTTGTGAACGGGATCACCTGCAAGACCGCGTTCCAACTGTACGTTGAGCGTGTCCGCGAGAAAACGATCGACGAGTACTCCGCGATCTGCGGTGTGGACGTGGCCACGATTCAGTCGTTGGCGCAGCAGCTTGCGGCTGCCGGACGGCGCGGCAGCGTGACGATGTACCGTGGCCCCGTGCAGCATACGAACGGAACGTACACGGGCCTGGCGATCCTTTCGCTCAACCTGCTGCTGGGTAATTTCAATTGGAAGGGCGGCCTGGCCTTCGGCGGCGGCGGATGGAAGGACAACTTCACCGGCGCGCCGTATGATCCGAACACTTTCCCCGGCAAGGTCACGGAGGCCGGTATTCCGCTGACGCGCGTCGGCAAGTCCTACGAGACGAGCACCGAGTTCGCCAACAACGGCTATCCAGCCCGCCGGCCATGGTTCCCTATCGCACGGCACTACAACTTCCAGGAGATCATCCCGAGCATCGAGCAGGGCTACCCCTATCCGATCAAGGCGCTCATCCTGTATTGGAACGGTATCCCCTATTCGACGCCCGGCGCGCGGGCCGTGTGGGAGCGCACCATCGCCGATGAGAGCAAGGTCGAGCTGGTGGTCGCGATCGACATCGCTATGGGTGAAGTCGCGGCCTGGGCGGATTACGTCCTGCCCGACACGACGTACTTCGAGCGATGGACGGCCGTGACGGTGGCGCCCACGATTGTGACCAAGCTGCATGGCGTCCGCCAGCCCGTCGTGGGCACGCTGGACGCTGAGATGAACTACACCGGCGTCTTGCCGAATACAAAGATGCTCGAAGATATCCTGATTGGCATCGGCAAGGCGATGGGCCTTCAGGTTCCCTGGGACCGCGCGTGGGACTTCTGGAAGCAGATTCTCACGAACATCGGGGCTGACGCGAGCGGACCGGGTATCGACTATCTGCTTGCCCGCGGCGGCCGGTTCGAGAATGCGGATCAGGCGTATGACGGGGAGAAGCTGCGCAACCGCTTCGGAGGCCGGCTGTATTTCTTCTCGGAGAAGCTCGGCAAGGCACGCGATTCCATGACGGGGGCGTACTTCGACGGCCTCGGCAAGCACGAGGCCATCGCCGATGTGATGGGCAACGCGGTTGACCCGCTCGACGCCGCGTTTCCCCTGCAAATGGTGACGTACAAGCTCTCCTGGCACACCCAGATGCACACGATTCGCTACCCGTGGCTGGTCTCCATCCAGCCCGAGAATTTCATCGAGATGAATTCGCGGGATGCGAGCGAGCGAGGCATTCGTACCGGCGACGAAATCCGCGTCACTTCCGCGTCCGCTCCGACGGGCGTCGTCGGGCGCGCCCGCGTGACCGAGACGCTCTGTCCCGGTGTGATCGGCGTCTCGCACCACTTTGGGCATTGGGAAATGTCGTCTCGGCCGTACAACACCGACGGCGTCGACGCGGCCTACGACCCGACGCGCGGCAAGGGTGTGCAGCCTAACGCGATCATGCGGCTCGATCCGCATCTTGAAAACGTCACGCTCCAGGACAAGATTGGCGCAAGCGCGTCGTTCTCAGACACGCGCGTGCAGGTCGTGAAGGCCTAGCAACGAGGAGGATCGACCATGGCACAAGTTGGATGGACATTTGACCTAAACCGCTGCATCGGTTGCCGGTCCTGCTTCGTGGCCTGCAAGGCCGAGAACAAGACGCCACTGCGAACCGACTGGCGACTGGTTGTTGAGCGCGAGCGCGGCGTATACCCGGCGGTCGCGCGGGAGTTCGTGTCCCTGACGTGCAACCATTGCGACGAACCGGCCTGTCTAAAGTCCTGCCCGGTTCCCGGCGCGATCGTCAAGCGCGAGAGCGATGGCGTCGTACTCATCGACCAGGAGAAGTGCATCGGCTGCCGCTATTGCATGTTTGCGTGCCCCTATGGCGCGCCGCGCATCGACACGGATACGAACAAGGTGAGCAAGTGCACGATGTGCGTTCATCGCCTGGATGCGGGACTCGAACCGGCCTGCGCGACGGCCTGCCCGACCGGCGCCATTCAGTTCACGCACGATTTCGCCGGCGACACCCAGTCGGCGCCGGAAGGGTTTTCTGATCCTGCGCTTACGAAACCCAACATTGACTTCGTGCTGAGGCGGAACGGCAATGGTTAGCCAGTTAGCGGAAACGCCGGAGAGCCTTCGAGGTATGAGCGCCGCGCATCAATCGGTCTACGGGTTTCTGGCTGCGTGCTTCGCGCGGCCACTCGCGCCACGCGAGTTGGAGGCGGTGCGTCCAGCCGGAACGGCGGATACGGATACACGGCTGTGTGATGACGATTTGTCGGCGATACTCCAGAGCCTGACCTCCAAGTATGACCCACAGACGTGTCAGCAGGAGTTCATGGCACTCTTCAAGGTGCCCGGTGGGCCGTACGTCGCACCGTATGAGTCCGTTTTCCGGGACATCCACGAAATCGAGGGCCAACGCGTGGGTGGGTTGTTGCTGGGACAATCCGCCATCGACGTCCAGAAGTGGTATCGGCTGGCCGCGCTGGAATTCAAGGACGACTGCAAGGAGCTCCCCGATCACATCGCGCTCGAACTGGAATATCTGGCGCACTTGTGCGGCAAGGAGCGCGAATTCACCGCGGCGGGCGACGAATCGCACATGCGACGAGCACAGGAGATGCAGCGCGACTTCCTGGCCGCGCACGTTTGCTCGTGGATTGGCGCACTGCGCGACCGGATTGTGGAAAAAGCCAAGAGCTCTTTCTACAGCACGGTCGCTGACATGGCGGTCGCGGTCACCACACGCCACCTGACCGCACTTGAGCAAGCCATCGGGCCTTCGCAGCGCTCGTCATCGCCGCCGTACCGACAGGCGCCGGAGTGAAGGCGCAACCATCGTGGCGGCATTGACTCGTGGAGCGACGGAGGGCGAGTGGATGATTCACGCACCGCATGCAACCCCGATTGCCGAAGTCGTGGCCGTGTGCATCTCGCCCGGCGGTGTCCCCAAGCAGCCCGTGCGTGAAGCGCAGGTGACCTGCGAGGGGCTGTCCGGCGATGGGCACAATCACGAGAAACACCGCCGTCCGCACCGCGCCGTTTGCATTCAAGATATGGAGCTGCTCGACGAACTGCGTGCGGAGGGGTTCCCGGTCGGACCCGGCATCATCGGCGAGAATCTGACGGTGCGCGGCCTGCGAGTGCAGAATTGCGCGGCTGGCGACCGGCTGCATTTCGAGGATGGGCCGGTTCTTGAACTCACCGAGCCGCGGAAACCGTGCTATGTCCTTGACGCGATTCACCCTGAAATACAGCGCGCGGTGATTGGACGGTGTGGATTCATGGCGCGAGTCGTACAGGGCGGAAGGACTTTTCCGGGGCAACGGATCATGCTGGTGGCGGAGGGCCGCCATGATTGACGGATGCGGCCGAGAGATTGACCACTTGCGCGTGTCAGTAACCGACCACTGCAATCTCGCCTGCCGTTATTGCGTCCCGGCACAGCCGCGCCCAGCCGCCGCACAAATGATCGATACGGACTTCGCCTTCCAGGCCGTCGATTGGCTGGTGAGCGAGCACGGTATCCGCCATGTGCGATTGACGGGCGGCGAGCCGCTCCTGCATCCGGAGATCGTATCGCTGACGCAGCGTCTCGCGGCGCTTCCGCAACTCGAAGAGCTCACGCTGACTACGAACGGGCAGGCGCTAGCCGCGCACGCCGTCGCGCTGCGCAAGGCGGGTTTGACGCGCGTCAATGTCTCATTGGACTCGCGTGACCCCGAGCGCTTTCGCCACATCACGCGCGGAGGCGAACTGAGCCGAACCCTGACCGGCGTCAAAGCGGCGCTGGATGCAGGGCTTACGCCGGTGAAGCTCAACGTAGTGGTGCAGCGCGGCGTGAATGATGACGAAGTCGTCGAACTGGCCGAGTGGGGACTGGCGCGCGGCTGCATCGTTCGGTTTCTCGAAGTCATGCCCATCGGTCCGTCGACGCATGTCATCGACGAGCACCTGGTGTCGGCAGCAGAGATTATCGAGCGCCTCGGCAG
>CAYOHG010000358.1:0-4126 GCA_964403685.1 uncultured Planctomycetales bacterium | reverse complement strand
ACGAACAGCAGCGTGACGCCGCGGGCGCGCAACGCGTTGATCGCCTGGAAGCAGCGCTTCTGGAACAGCGCATCGCCGACGGCCAGGGCCTCGTCCACGATCAGCACGTCGGGTTCGAGCTGCACCTGCACGGCGAAGGCCAGCCGCACGAGCATTCCGGAGCTGTACGTCTTGATCGGCTGGTCGAGGAAATCACCGAGTTCGGCGAAGGCGGCGATGTCGTCGAAGCGCTCGTCGATGGCGCGGCGCTTCAGCCCCAGCAGAGCGCCGTTGAGGTAAACGTTCTCGCGGCCGGTGAAGTCGGGGTTGAAGCCGCTGCCCAGCTCCAGCAGCGCGGTCACGCGGCCGACGACGCGGGCGCTGCCTTCACTCGGTCGTAGCGTGCCGGCCAGAATCTGAAGCAGCGTGCTCTTGCCGCTGCCGTTGCGGCCGACGACGCCCAGGGCACGGCCCCGGCGGACCTCGAAGCTCACGTCGCGCAAGGCCCAGAACTCGCGGAAGAGCCGCCGCCGGCCGCGCAGGAAGACCTGCCGCAGGCGATCGGCCGGCCGGTCGTACATGTGATAGAGCTTGCCGACCGATTGGCAGGCGATCATCACACGGTCGGCGTCGCTGGCGCTCATCGCATGCACCGCTGGCTCGACGACAGGCGCGCGGGCGAGCACGTTCAGCCGCGCACCGCGCTGCGCAGAGCGTCGATCACGTAATCCTGATCGTCCTCGGTCATCTGGTGGTACAAGGGCAGCAGGACGCAGTGATCCTGGGCACGCTCGCTTTCGACCAGCCGTCGGCAGCTTCGCTCGGTGCAGCCGCAGTCGCCGCCGTCGCCGCATGACCAGGGTTGTTCGGCGTATGCCGGCTCGCGGTGGGCACACATGACCCCGCGGCGGGTCGCGACGCCGGCGTCGAGCATCGTCTGCATGACGCGGGTCTGGTCTAGCCGCGGGCTGAGCCGAATGCAGTAGCTCTGGTAGTTGGTGCGCGCCCAGGGCGGTTCGCTCGGGGGCGTGACGCCTTCGATCGTCGCAAGCGCCTGCGTGTAGCGCTGTGCGAACATCCGCCGTCGCTCCAGCATGGCCGGCAGCCGGCGCAACTGCTCGCGCCCGACGGCGGCCTGGATGTCGGTCATGCGGTAGTTATAGCCCAGCACCGGGTAGCTTTCGGCGACGACCTGCCGAGCGGCGTGCCGCACGGTGTCGGGCACGCTCATGCCGTGCTGTCGCCAGAGTCGGAAGGAACGGTCCCACTCGGGGTTCGTGGTCGTGATCATGCCGCCGTCGCCGGTGGTCACCAGTTTGCGCGGATGAAACGAGAAGCAGGCGATGTCGGCGTGCGGCCGGCCGACCTTCTGCCAGGCGCCATCCCACTGAATCTCGCTGCCGATGGCGCAGGCGGCGTCTTCGATCACGGGAAGGCTGCGGCGGCGGGCGATCGTGAGAATGGCACGGAGATCGCAAGGCATGCCGATCTGGTGGACGCACAAAACGGCGCGCGTGCGCGGCGAGATCAGCGCTTCCAGCCGCGCCGGGTCGAGGTTGAAGGTAGCGGGATCAATGTCCGCGAAAACCGGCACGGCGCCGCAGTAGCGAATCGCATTGGCGGTCGCGATGAACGAATGGCTGACGGTGATGACCTCGTCGCCAGCCCGCACGCCCACCGCCAGCAGCGCCAGATGCAAAGCGGTCGTGCAGTTCGAGACGGCACACGCCAGCGGCGCGCCGACGTACGCGGCGAACTCCTGCTCGAATGCCGCCACCTGCGGACCCTGCGTGACCCAGCCCGAGAGTATCGCTTCGCGGGCGGCGGCGGCCTCCGCTTCGCCCAGCCAGGGTTTCGCGACCGGGATCGACCGGCGCGCTTGTTCCACCGTCGGCATTCGTACCTCCAGCGTTCTCCAGTTCAATCGCGATCAGACTCCCGCGAGCGCGGGGGCGGCACAGCGCTTCTCGGCGCGCCACCACTCGACCAGCCGGCGAAGCCCTTCGTCGAGCGAGACCTGCGTGCGGAAGCCCAGCAACCGCTCGGCCTTTCGCGCATCGGCCAGGCGGCGCGAGACGGCGTTGACCTTGCGCTCCTCGCGATGCTCGGGCGCCGCGTCGCGGCCCATCACGCGCGACAGCGCCGCCGCGAGGTCCAGCAGGCTGGTCTCTACGCCGCTGGCCACGTTGAAGCAGTCGTCGGTCACGTCGGACTCGGCCGCCAGGATGTTGGCCCGGGCGATGTCCTCGATGTACACGAAGTCCATCGTCTGCCGGCCCGAGCCGAAGATCAGCGGCGGCTCGCCCTTATCGAGCCGCTCCATCCAGCGGATGAGCACCTCGGTGTAGACGCCGTGAATGTCCATCCGCGGGCCGTAGACGTTGAAGTAGCGCAGCGCGACATACGGCAGCCCGTACATGTCATTGAAGCTGCGCAGCATGCCTTCATTGAACGTCTTGGCGGCGCCGTAGAACGTGCGGTTGTTGTAGGGGTGTTGCGATTCGTCGGTCGGGAAGCGGTCGGCCAGGCCGTACACCGAGGCCGAGGACGCCGCGACCACTTTCTTCACCTTCGCGGCGACGGCGGCTTCGAAGACGTTGAAGCTGCCGTCCACGAGCACTTCCAGCGCCAGCCGCGGCTCCTCGGCGCACTGCGTGATGCGGATCGCGGCCTGATGAAAGACCACGTCAACGCCGCGCATCGCGGCGGCGACGCAGGCGCGATCGCGGATGTCGCCTGCGAGAATGGTCAGGCCGGAATGCCGAGCGGCGGACGCGAGGTTTTCGCGCCGGCCGCGCACGAAGTTGTCCAGCACGACGATCTCGCCGTACTGACCGGTCGATCGGCGGGCGATGAGCTGATCGACGATGTGCGAACCGACCAGGCCGGCGCCGCCGGTCACCAGTGCACGCTTGAATCCGTTCGACATTCGCAAGCTCCCTGTTGCGTAGACTTCCGCGCGGGGGGTTAATCAAATCAGGCGACCGCCGGGCGGTGGCTCGACTGGCTGCGGCTCGGCGGCGACCGCGCTGCGGATCGTCGGTGAATGCGGCGCGAAGCGTGAGCCGGCCGACGCGGGCGCAGCCCCGGGGTGCACCGTCGCCGAGCGCGCCGCGAGCACCTCGGCCCGCGCTTCGGCAGCGGGCGGGGTGGATCGCGGCTCCTCGATGAAATACAGCGGGCGCCGCCGAGCGTGCTCCAACGTGCGCCAGAGGTACTCGCCCAGCACGCCGAGCATGACCATCTGCACGCCGCCCAGCACGAGCACAACGACCATCAGCGAAGCCCAGCCCTCAATCTGTGTTTCCATCACGAGCCGCAGGCAGATTACCAGCAGCGCATATGCAAACCCGAACACGCTCATCGCGAGACCCAGGTAGGACATCGCCCGCAGCGGCGTGTAGGAGCACGCCACGAAGGCATCGGCGAAGAGCTTCAGCTTCTTGCGCAGGTTCCACTTGGTGGTGCCGAAGCGGCGCGCTTCCTTGACGTACTCGACCTGCGACTGGCGGAACCCGGCCTGGGCGATTTCACCCATCAAAAACGGGCTGGCCGAGATGCTCTGCATCAGCGCATCGATCACCGCGCGATCCAGCAGGGCGAAATCCGAGCCTTGTGGCGGCAGCGACACGTTCGCCAGCTTGTTGAAGGTGAAGTAGAACGCGTTCGCGAAGACCCGTTCGGAGAACGGGATGCCCTCGCGCTGCGCACGGACCGCCCAGACGACCTGACTGCCGCCGCGCCAGCGCTCGAGCATCTGCACGACCAGCTCGGGCGGGTCCTGCAGGTCGGCCGCCAGGAACACGGCGCAGCGGCCGCGGCAATGCTGTAGTCCGGCGAAGATGGCGATGTGGCTCCCGCGGTTGGCCGAAAGCCGCAGAAAGCGGAAGCGCGGGTCGCGCTGGCAGGCGGCCCGCAGCCGTTGCGGCGACTCGTCGCGCGAGTGATCGTCGACGAACAGCACCTCGCAGCGCACGTCGGGCAGCGAATCGCAGAGCCTGGTGATGCGCTCGAACAGCGCCGCCAGCCCCTCCTGCTCGTTGAACACGGGAATGACGAGGCTGACGTCCGGGGTCGGCTCGTCGGGCATGCGCGAATTGTGGCGTTCCAGGTTCATGCCTTGTCAGTGCACGCCGATGGCTCGCAG
>CAYOHG010000357.1:0-4130 GCA_964403685.1 uncultured Planctomycetales bacterium | reverse complement strand
GCGACGCGTTTTTCGTGGGCGAGCTGGCGGAAATGGAACGTGAAGTAGCGGCCGAGCTGCTCGCAGTAGAGCTTGTTGCAGCCGTACATGGTGGTCGGGAATTTCCAGTCGGTCTCGCGGACTCTGGCCGTGCGCGCCTTGGTTTCCCGGTCGGGCAAGCCGTACACGGCGATCGAGCTGGGGAACAGGAACTTGACCGGGTTGCCGTGCCAGCGGGCCTGCTCGTGCGCGAGCTGAAGCAGGTTCAGTGTGCCCTCAACGTTGACGTGATGGGCGGTCTTGGGCGTGTATTCGGAGCGCGTGCTGAGCAAGGCCGCCAGGTGGTAGATCTGGTGGATTTCGAACTCGCTGACCAGCCGCTGCAAGAGGTTCTGATCGAGAATGTCGCCGGCGATCGCGGCCAGACAGCGCGGCCGCAGCTCGTCGTCGATCGGCTTGAGGTCGAGCGCGACAATGTCCAGGTGCTCGTGGCCGCTGAAGTAGTCGATCAGGCCGTGGCCGATCTCGCCGTTGGCGCCGGTGATCAGGATGACGGGTTTTCGCATGGATCGATTCCGCGGAGTCCTGCTTCGTTGGCCCCGAGTGTCAGGGAAAGCGGGGGCAGAGGCAAGCAGACGGCACGAACGAAACGGACGAAGGCCCGGAGCGGCGACGGGACGAACGGGATCAGCACCGCGCCCGTTCGGAAGCGGCGCGCCCGCAGTCCGTGCCACGCCGGCGCTTCACGAGCATTCCGTCCCGAAGGCGATCAGCAACGTGCTCAGGTCCGTCAGGTCGGTAACGCCGTCGCCGTTGAAGTCGATCGTGCAGCCGGCCGCACACCCGAATTCGATCAGCAGCAGACTCAGGTCGATCAAATCCGTTCGCAGGTCGCCGTTGAGGTCCGTCGCACACTGGCACTCGTCAGGAATCCCGTTACCGTCGGAGTCCTGCGACGTGCCCGAGGCGATGTCGTCGGCATCATGGACCGTGTTCTCGTTGCAGTCGGCGAAATGCAACGCCGCGTCGGCGTCGATAATCCCGTAGCCGCGCACATAGTCCGGCTCGAACGTGCCGTGCGCGAGGTAGTAGTCGCTCGTGTACAGCAGATGCGCCCGCATCTCCGCAACCGTCCACTCGGGGTGCGCCTGAACCAGGCACGCGACCACGCCGGCCGCCAGCGGCGTCGAGAGCGACGTCCCGCTCACCGCCGCGTAGCCCGTCGTGTCGTACGGCCAGACGCTCACCGTGTCGACGCCGCGCGCCAGCAGCTCCGGCTTGACGCGTCCGTCGGCGGTCGGCCCGTCGGAGCTGAAGTCGGCGATCGCCCCGCCGTTGTCGACGGCGCCGATCGCCAGCACGGTCAGCGCGTCGGCCGGCGCGATCAGGTGCGATGTGTTCGGGTTCCCGTCGTTGCCCTCGTTGCCCGCGGCCGTCAGGCAGTGCAGGCCGTTGTCCGTCGCGATATTGACGGCCAGCGTGGTGACGGCGGTGGCGCCGTCCAGATCGGATTGCGAGTACCAGTCGATGTACCCCAGCGAGCTGGTCGCCAGGTCGGCGCCCTGGGACTCGACGAATTCGAGGCCGGCGACATAGTTGTCTTCCTCCGCGGGATACTCGGCCTCGACGTCCTCGGTCTTGGCGAGCACGTAGGTCGCATTGAACGCGCCGCCGACCAGTTCGTTCGGCATGTACGCCGCCAGGGTCCCCAGAATCAGCGTTCCATGAGTGTGCTGGTCCCAGTAATCGCCCGGCTCGATGCTGGTGTCCGGGTCATTGTCCAGGAAATCCCATTCAGCCAGCACGCTCACGACGTGCCCGGCCTGATTGAACGCCACGTGGCTGCGCTCGAAGCCCGTGTCCAGCACGCCGACCACGACGCTGTCGGCGTTGAAGCCCTGGGCGTGAACCGCCAGCAGGTTGATCTGCGCAAGCTGCTCCTCGGCGTAGCCGTAGAAGCCGCGCTGACCACCGGCGCGCCCTCCCGGCAAGGCTTGAACCGCCGGCCGGTTCACCCGCGCCCGCCGCACGGGCTGTAGTTTCGCGACAAATGGCGCCGCAGCGATTACCGCCGCCTGTTCGGGCGTGGCGTCAACACTGATCGCGTTCAGCCACGAACTGGACTGCCGCAGCCGCGCACCGCTACTGAGCGCCGCGGCGACGTAGGCCTCGCATACCGGCAGGTCGCGCGCATCGAACACGCCGGGCGAGGTCCGTCGCAATTCGCGCCGCTGAATCGCGCGAGGCGAAAACCGGTCCGCCAGCGCCGCAATCGCGGCCTGCTCCTCGGCCGCCGTCGCGAAGCCCCTGTCCGCGAAGAAGACCCAGGTCGGCTCGGAAGTCGCCGCCGAACCGTTGAGCGCTTTGGCGGAGACGCGCGTGTGAGGCTCCGCGCGGGTTGCATATTGGCCAAGTGCGACGTTTGGCAGGCAGAGTGCGACGAGCAACGCAGGCAGAACAACGAACGGAGCATTCATCGTGTAAACCTTCCCATCTGCGGGAACCGAGTTGGCTGGGGTCATCGGAGGCGGTCCATCCGAGCGGCTCAACCTCCAGAATAGCGGCGGCCCAGACCGCCCGGAAGCCCGTCTAGTGCCGTTTCGGTTGCAAATGGCGCACTCGACGCCGGTCCGCCGCCCGCCGACAATGGCGCGGATGCACACGAGTATCCGCCGCATGCCGGCCCCGACGGTCCTTCACGCGGACGACGAGCTGCTGGTCGTGGACAAGCCCGCCGGGGCGTTGTCGGTGCACGGCCGCGGAGATCATCCGCTGCTGGCGGACCTGCTGCGCGCTCAGCGGCTCGTGCCCGACGACGAGCCGTTCCGCATCGTTCACCGCATCGACCTGGATGCCAGCGGCGTGATCGTCTACGCCCGCACGCTGAACGCCCAGCAGAAGCTGACCGAGCAGTTCGCCACCCGCGAAGTTGAAAAACTCTATGTCGCGCTGGCCTCCGGCTACGTCCCGGAGGACGGCAGCGTCAGCCTGCCGATCCTCGGCGACGGCGAGAGCGGCCGGGCCAAAGTCGACCCGCGGCGCGGCAAGCCCGCCCGCACGGACTTTCGCATCCTCGAACGAATCGTCGGCCACACCCTGCTGGAATGTTTCCCGCACACCGGCCGGCTGCACCAGATCCGCGTCCACCTGGCCGCCATCGGCCACCCGCTGGCGGTCGACCCGGTCTACGGCGGCTGCGCCGCGCTGCTGCTCTCGACGTACAAGAGCAACTACAAGCCCAGCGCGCGGCACGAGGAACGCCCGCTGATCGCGCGGCTGACGTTGCACGCCGCGCGAATCAGCTTCGAGCACCCCGCCGGAAGCGGGCGGGTGGCTTTTGAAGCTCCCCTGCCCAAAGACCTGCGTGCCACGCTTACGCAGCTACGGCGCCTGTGAGCCAGGCGCGGAAGAACTGTAGTCGTACGGCCAGAATCTATCGACGACGGCAATCCGCGCGAACGCGGTTGCGGTCCGCCGGCCGAACCGAGTAACCTTGACGCGTACACCCGTTGGGGACCCTGCGACCACTTGCGTATGGAGCAGCGCTCATGAGCACGTCCACCGTTCTGTCGATTCTCAGCCTGGCCCTTTCGCTGTTCGTAGTCCTGCGCTGGTTGCAGGGTGGCGAAGCGCCGCTCGTGCTCCTGGCGATTGCGGTGGCGCTGCAAGCCATCAACGCACTCATCGCCCAGGCCAAAGCCGACGAGCGCTGGAAGCTGTACGTGCAGGGCATCATCGTGGACGATACCGGCTACACCCGCAGCGTTCGCTAGCACCGCTGCTTCGGGCTGCCGGGAGGTTGCAGCGTCGCCCGATGAGGATTCTTCGCGGTTCTATCTCTTGTGGGTTCATGTCAGGCCTGGTTCGAGATTGGCCTGGGGTCGTCGTTCACCCGCCGACGACCACGGTCTGGCATTTCGCGTGCTGTAAACACGCCGGCACGATTGAAACGGTGTCAATCCCCGCCGGCTGGCTGGGCCGTTCACGACTGGTATCCCCCCGGGTGCGTTCGCGGGGATGCCGGTCCCCGTCCGCCTGATCACGGAGTCATGCCGTGGAAATTCGCAAGCTCCTGTTCATTGTCTGTGCGTTTGCCAGCAGTGCCGGCCTGGTTTTCTGGCTGATTCAGCAGGGCTCCGAGGACCAGCCAA
>CAYOHG010000356.1:0-4176 GCA_964403685.1 uncultured Planctomycetales bacterium | reverse complement strand
CCCCGGTGCCGGCCGCGGCGCGAAAGAAACGCCCGCTCAAGGGCGGATTGGATTTTTAGGGCGTCCACCGCGACTTGCCGACGGGTGACCGCAGCAAGCTAGCGCCCGTGGCGCGACGACCCACCCCCGCGCATTCCGCCCAACGGGCCTCGCACGAGAATGCGACCGACCGCGGTCGGTCTGTTTCCGTGAGCGGGCACGCGAGCCCGCGGTCGCCTGCCGGGTGTCTGGGCGCTTCACAGGTCCGAGTATGAGCTTTTCCCGTTTGCCTGTATTTCGGGGAGACTTTCTTACCCTTTTTTGCGCGACTACGCTTTTCTCCGGCGTGAATCCGGGTAAACTGGAGAGGCGTTTCAGCCGCAGTTCATTTCACGCGGCGGGAGCAGCGCGCTATCGCGCGGTCAGAGACGCCGGTTCGGGCAGGAGGGAGATCAGGATGCCGGTGGACTCCGCATACCTTCGCCGGTGTGGCCGGCCGGGGCGTGGAGCTTTTTCCCTGATCGAAGTCCTGGTCGTCATCGCGATCATCGCGTTGCTGATTTCGATCCTGCTTCCGTCGATCCAGTCGGCCCGCGATCACGCCCGACTTGCAGTATGCCTCTCGAATCTGCGCGCCCAGGGCGTCACCCTGGAGCGCTACACCATGCTCTTTGGCGGCCGGTTTCCTCCCAAGCGGGTATACGAAATCGTCGATGGCAAGCCCGAAGTGTCCCTGATCGATGGCATTCTGGCCCGTTTCCAACACCAGCCGTTCACGCCGGCGGCCCAGGGCGAATTCCCGCATCCGACTGGCGTGTGGCGTTGCCCGGATATCAGCGAATACCAGGACTACACCGAGCGCTGGACGCATTCCGGCATCCTGCACTACGCCCCGAACACGTGGCTATACAACGACATCTGTTTGGACGGCCCGGATTGCGACGACGACGGGATTCAGAGCGATGCGCTGGAAGGCTGGGAGCTGCGTTTCGGCGGCAACGGTTGGCGGCGAGTCGACCAGATCCGCCGCACTACCGAAATCGCGGCGTTAATCGACAACGTGAACTTCTACAACGAAAGCCACGGCCATCGCGAGGCGCGCGAAGAGATCGGGTTGAGTTGCGAAGTCGCCCACGTGGAAGACGGCGGAGGGTGCGGCGACAATGACGGCAGCCATGGTCGGATGCAGCGCCGCCCGTGCGTGTTCGTCGACGGCCATGCCGCGGCCCTTCCCGGCACGCCGGCGTACTGGTTTGATCTGCTCGAAGACTATCGCCCGATGGGCGATCGCGGCCCGCGCGTCGCGCTGTGGCAGCGCGAGGTGCAGCACTTCATCTGGTTCGTCGAGCCGTGGGACTATGTCGGCCCGGTAGAGAAGCTCCTCATTCACCAATAGTTCGGACTGACCGGCGTTTGCGCCGCGATCGGCGGTTCAGCGACCACCCGTCTTGCCGCCACTTGTTCTTCGCGCCGGGCTCTTTAGTGCGATCGACGGTGCGATTGGGTTTTCCAGGCTGCGCCACAAATACCACGTTGCCAGGCTTCGGTACGGTCGCCAGGGGTCACCCAGCGGCTCCACCTCCCGCCCCGAAGGCAGGGCTCCCAGGCCCAGGAATTGCTGCACGCCGCGCCGCAGCCCCAGATCGTCACTGGGCCAGACGTCGGGTCGATCGAGACTGAAGATGAGCAGCATTTGAGCGGTCCACCGGCCGATCCCGCGGACCTGCGTAACGGCGTCGATCACCGCCTGATCGTCGAGCCGGCGCAGCAGCCGGTTTGAGAGCTGCCGCCGTTCGTAATGGTCGATGAGGCTGCGGATATAGCCGAGTTTCTGGGGGGACACGCCGGCGCTGCGCAGCTGCGAATCGCTGAGCCGCCCCAGCCGGCGTGGGTTGAATCGGGTGGTTCCGGCCAGCTCGGCCAGCCGCCGCTGAATCGACCGGGCCGCCGCCATCGAAATCTGCTGGTGGATCACCGAGCCCAGCAGGGCCTGAAAAGTGTCGGGCGTACGGTTAGGCTGGTAAGGTCCGACGCGCCCGATGAGCCTGGCCAGGCTTGGCTGGGCCCGGCCGAGCGCTTCGAGCGGATCTGCCTTTTCCGTGGGCGGTTTCGGCATTCGGAGTTCTCCGGACTAGTCGGCTGGTGGTAAGATAATAGGTAGTCGAGGACTGCGCGCAGCCGGCGCGAAATGCCCGGCCGGTCCGCGCCCGTCCCGACCGCGGGAGATTCGCATGCTGCTGTGGGGCCTGCGCGGTCTATTCGTTATCCTGATCGCCGCCGTCGCGTTCTCAGTTGTCGGCGACGAGGGCGCCAGCCGGCAATTGCGTTTCTGGTTCATGCTGTCAGCTATCGGCGTGGCCTTGGTGCTGATCGGGGTGGATCTGTTCCTGCCGCGGAAGTCGCTCGCGGCGCTGTCCGGCGCGTTTCTGGGGCTGGTGGTTGGCATGGTAGCGGCCTGGGGCTCGGGCCTGGTGCTCGAACTGCTGGTCGAGACGTTTTGGGGCAGCCTGCCCAGCAGCAACACCATCGTGGCGATCAAACTGATGATCGGGGTGGTCTGCTGCTACCTGTCGATGAGCTTCATCCTTCAGACCAAGGACGACATCCGCTTCGTGATTCCCTACGTCGAGTTCGCCAAACAAACGCGCGGGGCCCGACCGCTGATTCTGGACACGAGCGTGATCATCGACGGGCGCGTGGCCGACATCTGCGAAACGCGCATTATCGATTCGCCGCTGATCATCCCCCGTTTCGTGCTCCAGGAACTTCAGACCATCGCCGACAGCTCGGACAAATTGAAACGCAACCGCGGCCGGCGCGGGCTGGACATGCTCAACAAGCTGCAAACCAATGACCGCGTCGAGATCAAGATCTCTGATGCGCGCCTGCCCAGCATCGACGAGACCGCCGACGTCGACCACAAGCTGGTGGCGCTGGCCAAGAAGATCGACGGCCGCGTCGTCACCAACGACTACAACCTCAACAAGATTGCGCAACTTCGCGGCGTCGACGTGATCAACATCAACGACCTGGCCAACGCGCTCAAACCGGTCGTGCTGCCCGGCGAGACCATCACAGTCAAGGTCATCAAGCCCGGCGAAGAGCACGGACAGGGCGTCGGCTACCTCGAGGACGGCACGATGGTCGTTGCCGAAGCCAGCCGCGAACGCATCAACGAGGAGGTCACGCTGATCGTCACCAGCGTGCTGCAAACGTCCGCGGGGCGCATGATCTTCGGGCGGCCCGAAGGGATCTTGGCGCCGCCGCGCCGCGGCGCCCGCCCCGTCCGGCCAAGCGATGGCGGCGTCGAGAGCGACCCGGGCATTGCGGCGCGCTCCGGGCGTTAGCGTGCGACCTCAAGCCCGATAGACCGTACCCGCCAGGGTGGAATGGGGCTTCCGGCCCGTTCCCGGCAGGTGTAAGAGGGATCGTTCAACCCCTCCAGGCGGGCGGAGTGCCCGCGTTACGGCCATCCCATCAGTGACTCGCGGCTGTCTGTGAGGTGTGGCGTGTGCGTTTGCGGGCTGGCGGCTCCGGCGTCCGGATAGCGTCGCTGGCGGCGTCGCTGAAAGCGCCTTCGCCATTCAACCAGCGCTGCCCGGCCTGTGGATCATCGAGTGCGGCCAGTACGCCGGCGTTCAACTCGACGTAATGCGGGCTCATGCCCAGTTGGCGCGTGCTCATCGCCAGCGTCGTGCGAATGGCGATCGCGATGTCGGAGTGGTGCTTGAAGAACCGCGCCGGCGGCGCGCGGAACCCACTGGCGCGATTACGCTCGCAGTCGGCTCGCTCCGCCGAATTGTAGCCTCGACAAACCAGCGGCCGCTGGTCGTAGATACCGCATCGGCCGTCCGGCTCGAGAAACGCGCACGCCAGCGGCACTTCGGGCCCGCGGTTCGCGCGCTGCCGAACGCGCTGCGCAACCCGCCGATGCAGCTCGGCGGCATCGGGCCTTCGGCGGACGCTGTCGGCAATGTGAATCGCCTCGACGGTCGCAACGTCGACGGTCTGATAGCAGCAACTCGCGCAGCCGGCGCAACACGCCAGCGGTTCATGCGGTCCGCTGGACAGTGCAGCCTGAAGCGCCTGATCAGCGCGCTGGTTCTCGGCTTGCACCAGGCGTTCCACCGCGCTGGTGGAGCGGTCGCAACCGACGCTCCGCCGCACCTGCTGCACAACCCGCAGGCTGATCTGGCG
>CAYOHG010000355.1:0-4181 GCA_964403685.1 uncultured Planctomycetales bacterium | reverse complement strand
CTGCTGGTGGGCTTTGCAGCGCTCGCGATGATCGCCGCCAACCTCCCGTTCACCGCGGCTGCCTACCAGCACCTGCTGGAGATTCCGATCGAGCTGAAGCTCGGCAGCCTCGAGTTGAAGAAGAACTTCCTGCACGTCGTCAACGACGGGCTGATGGCGATCTTCTTCCTGCTGGTAGCGCTGGAGATCAAGCGCGAGGTGCTCGAAGGCGAGTTGTCGAGCTTCGGCCAGATGGTCCTGCCGGGCATCGCCGCGCTGGGGGGCGTGATCGCCCCCGGCGTGATCTACGCGTTGTTCAACCGCTCCGACGCCGTTGCGATGCGCGGCTGGGCGATCCCCACCGCGACCGATATCGCCTTCTCGCTCGGCGTGCTCTCGCTGCTGGGGCCACGAGTGCCGCTGTCGCTGAAGGTCTTTTTGACTACGCTGGCGGTCGCGGACGACCTGGCCGCGATCGTCATCATCGCCATCGCGTACACGGACCACCTCTCACTGATCGCGCTGCTGCTGGCGGCGCTCGGGCTGATCGCTCTGCTGGTGCTCAACCGCAGCGGGGTCGCGCGGGCCGCGCCGTATTTCATTGTCGGGAGCTTCCTGTGGCTGTGCGTGCTGGAGTCGGGCGTGCACGCGACGCTCGCAGGTGTCGTGCTGGGCTTCACCATACCGATGCGGGCCGCGCCGGGCGAGGCCGAGCCGCTGCTGCGGCACATCGAGCACCGGCTGCATCCCTGGGTGGCCTTCGGCATCCTGCCGCTGTTCTCGTTCTGCAACGCCGGCGTCAGCTTCGCCGACATCAGCCCGGCCGTGCTGGTCGGTCCGATCTCGCTGGGCCTGGCGGCCGGCCTGTTCGCCGGCAAGCTGATCGGCATCACAACCGCGACCTACCTGACGATCGCGTTGAAGCTGGCGCCCAAGCCGCGCGGCGCCACCTGGGGCGCGTTCGCCGGCGTGGCCTGTCTGGGCGGTATCGGCTTCACCATGAGCCTGTTCATCGGAACGCTGGCGTTTGAGGGCCGCTCGGCCGACTACGCCGTCGCGACGCGCGTCGGCGTGCTGGGCGGCTCGCTGTTCTCGGCGATCGTCGGGCTGCTGGTGCTGACGCGGACGCTGCCGCCGGCGCCGAGATCGTCAGACGCGGACGGCACGGCCGAATCGCAATGACGACGGTGCCGGAGGATGCACGGACCCGTGGCTGGCGTGAGGCCGCGATCAGTGCGGCAACGGAGAGCGATACAACGCCACGTAGAGCGGGCACCGCTGGATCAGCTCCGCATGCGTTCCGACGTCCACGATCCGGCCCGCATCCATCACCACGATCCGCTCGGCCATTTCCATCACGGTGTGCCGGTGCGCGATGAGAAACGTCGTCTTGCCGCGGCGGAGTTGGTCCAGCGCCGCGTGAATCTTGCGCTCGCTCTCAGCATCGATCTCGCTGGTAGCTTCGTCGAAGATCAGGATTGAAGCCGGTTTGAGGAACGCCCGCGCGATGGCGATGCGCTGCCGCTGTCCGCCGGAGATGCTTGTGCCATGCTCGCCCAGCAGCGTGTCATACTGCTGCGGCCACTGCTCGATGAACTCGGCGGCGAAGGCCAGCCGGGCCGCGTCGCGGATGCGCTGGTCGCCGGCGTCCGCGTCGCCGTATGCGATATTTTCCCGCACACTGCGGGCGAAGATCACCGGCCGCTGCGAGACGATCGCGATCTGCTGGCGGAGGCTGCGCAGCGTGATGTCGTTCAGGTCGACACCGTCCATGCTGATGCGGCCCTGCTGCGGGCGCAGCAGCCGCGGCAGCATCTTGATCAGCGTGGACTTGCCGCTGCCGTTGGGACCGACGATGGCGATGCATTCGCCGGCCCGAACGTCGAGCGAGAGGTCTTGCAGGGCCGCGGGCTCCTGGTGGGGCACGTAGCGATATGTGATCCGCTCAAAGCAAACGGTGCGAGCGGAGTCGCCCAGCAGCGCGCGGGCGCCCGGGGTCGAGCGTTCCTCGGGGGCGTCCAGGAACTCGAACAGCCGCGCGGAAGCCGCGCCGGCCCGCTGCACCGCGTTGTACACGTTGGCGATCTTGCGAACCGGATCGAGCATCGCGCTCAGCAGCACCACCATGGTCATGAAGTGCGACGGGGCGATGTGATTGGGGCTGTCTACCGGCGCAAAGACGCGCGCCGCCAGCCAGACGATGCCGCCCGCCGCGATCAGCACGCCGATGACCTCGATCACCGGCGACGCGAACGACTCGATCCACGCCAGGCGAAGCTGCGGCTTGAGCATGCGCCGCTCGAGTTGCCACATGCGGCGGCGCTCGTGGGCTTCGCGGCCGTAACCCTTCACCACGTCGACGCCCTGAAGCGACTCCTCCAACCCGCCGAGCATGACGCCGTAGCCTTGCAGCAGGCGCATGGTCGACTTGCGCACCTTGCGGCCGAAGTACCACAGCAGACCGACGGCGACCGGCGCAATCGCCAGCACGACCAGCGTCAGGCGCACGTCCATCCACAGCGCGACGGCCAGCACGCAAACCGCCTTGAGCGGCTCGCGGGCGACTTTGCCAAACAGCGTGACAATGCCGAGGAAGACCTCGCGCGCGTCGGACATGAAGTAATTCACGCGGCTGGAGACGTCGCCGACCAGATCGGTCAACGGGACGTGCAGCGCCTTGCGGTACAGCCGGCGGCGCAGGTCCATCATGGCGCGGTGCGATGCGTAAAGAATCAGGTACTGCGACGCGACGCGGAACGTATTGCCGACCAGGTTGATCGCCAGCAACGCCGCCATCAGCACCAGCAGCCCATTCATGCGCGCCGTGGGGGTGTCATCCACCGGCAGGGCGCCGCCGGCCGCCCGCAGAATCACGGTGTACCAGGCATCGGAGTCGGCGGCCCGCTGAAGCAGCCAGTTGCGGAGCGTCGCACCCTCGACCACGACTTTCAGAACTGGATATAGTCCGCCCAAGCTAGCAGCATAAGTCAATGCTACACCTATGCTTAGGATCATTCCGAGAATCAGTCGGCGGCGGTGCGGCCAGAGCAGCCCCAGCATGCGGATGAAGGCACCACGGGGGTTCGAGCGCGGTGCACTGGAGGTGCGCCGCTGCGCGAGCAGCCCCTCGGGCCGCGGTTCGGATGGTGCTAATGCCGTGTCACTCATCGGGATGCAGCTCAAGCGCTTTCGTGCGGCGGGCGCTGCCGCCGACTGCACGGCCTCGCTGGGCCGACGCGGACAGTACGGGCAAGCGCGGCAGGCGGCAACTGGCGGGGAGGTGAGCGGCGTACGGCTGGGCGCCGCAGGCCCGCGCGGCTGGAATCCGGCCTGGGCGCTCGCTCAGCGTCGTGGCGCGGCTAACGCGGGTGCGTCAAACTGGCAGGTCGCCGCGACAAGTCGGCAGGGACGCGGGCCGCGGGCCGCCGCGCCTGGCAACGCCTAACTTTTTCAGTCATAGGTTGTTACGCCGAGCGTCGGGAGATTCGCCCGCTGGCACGACGATTGCTGTTCAGGCCGGCGCGGGCCTCGTTCGTCCGCACATCGACGATTTCGCACGGGTCCAGCGCGCCCGTTTGGCACTCGCAAGGAGACGTTCATGGCGGCGAAGCAGTTGGCCTTTGACACCGAAGCCCAGCAGGCCATCCTGAGCGGCGTCGAGAAACTGGCGGCAGCGGTCAAGAGCACCTTTGGGCCGCGCGGTCGCAACGCCATCCTCGACAAGGGCTGGGGCGCCCCGAACGTGACCAAGGACGGCGTGACCGTCGCCGAGGAAATCGAACTGGCCGACAAGTACCAGAACATGGGCGTGCAGCTCGTCAAGCAAGCCGCCAGCAAGACCAGCGACGTCGCCGGCGACGGCACCACCACCGCGACCATTCTGGCCGAGGCGATTTACAAGGAAGGGCTGCGGCGGGTCGTGGCGGGTTTCGACCCGAACGCGATCAACCGCGGAATCGAAACGGCGGTCCGCGCCGTCGTCGCCGAGCTGGGCAACATCTCGCGGCCGGTCGATGTCAAGAGAACCGAAGACATCATCAACATCGCCGCGATTTCCGCCAACAACGACCGCACGGTCGGCGAGATTCTCTCGGACTGTTTCACCAAGGTCGGCAAGGACGGCGTGGTGACGGTCGAGGAAGGCAAGAGCCTCGAAACCGCGGTTGAAGTCGTGGAAGGCATGCAGTTTGACCGCGGCTACC
>CAYOHG010000354.1:0-4187 GCA_964403685.1 uncultured Planctomycetales bacterium | reverse complement strand
GGGTTGAATCGCCAGGGTCACCTCGACGGCTGGTCGGGCGCGCTCCAGAGCGGATGGGACCTTCGCCGCTGCCTGCATCGCCTCATAGGGACGAATTAAGCGCAACGCCAGCGCCGTTGACTCCAATGCCCCCGCCGCTGAATCCAATCCCTTGACCTTCTCAATTACATCCGCGTTGAAACTGGATGCTCGCACGGATTTATCCTTAGCAGCGCGCAGCAACGCCGCCAGATCGCGGCCATCACCAAATCGTTTAAAGCGCTCAGTTGCCGTAGCCCATTCCAACAGAGACACCATCGGGCTAAGATCAAACATCGGCGTGCGATTCGGCGTCACCGACTTATCGCGCACATCGTAGGCGCCGTACAACACTGCCCTTAACTCCACGCGCCGCGCCGTCCGCAGAAAGGCCGCCGCCAGCAATCCAATGAGCGGAAACGACCGCAGGCCATGCGTTACATCAAAGGCCGCCGCTTCGCCCTCCCCCACGGCCTTGGCCACCGTCTGAAAGATGTTCCACAGCTCGCTGGAGTTCTCCCCTTTGGGCACCGACATAAAACGGGTGGGGATGCCGGCTTCTGACTTGAGCATCGCACTGTGCACTGTCTCGGCTTCCAGAGTGGCAAAGACGATCAACTCGCCGGGATGGAGAAACGCGCAGGAAGCAACGGGTGCGAAGCGCGTGACGCACCTCTGATCGCCCAACACATATTCAGTTTCATCATAAGCCCCTGTGCCGAGAAAGGTCAGTAGTTTCATATCGTCAGCTCCACCAGCACCCAGCCCAGGGGCAGAGCCGGGGTCTCCTGCGCCTGCCCGCCCGGCCCGGATTGCCGCCGCATCGCCGCCCGGCGCGTGGCCGGGAACGGGTTGCCTGATTGGCGCTGCCGGGCGCGCGAGAGGCGATATTCCCGGATCAGCCACTCCATGAACCCGGCATCCGCGCTCAAGCGCGAGCCGAACGTCTTGCTGTCCCAGCCGCCGCCCCAGCCCAGTTGCACGACGAACTGCTGGTCCTTCAGCGCCAGTCTTTCCAAATCGCGGTAGAAAGTCACTATCTCGGCACCGCTGGCGCGCGCTTCATGCCACTGACGCAGCGTGCGGATGCGTTCGGCCTGATGCGCCCGCACCTGCGCGACCAGCGACTCCAGCCACTCGCGCGCCCCGCCCAGCCGGAAGTCCCGGCGGTTCGCCCGCGCCCAGTCGGAGAACAATTGCCAATCGAATTTGATGGGCAGCCGAAAGCGCGTCTCTCTTCTGACGGCCTCTACTTCGACCGGGATGCTCCGCCGGCCGGCAGGCCAGACGCCAACGTTCACCAGCATCAGACAATCGGGCGCCAGCGCCTCCGAATCGCCCACCTGCAGGGCGCGCAGTAAATCGTAATTCGGCTCTGGGCCGAAGATTTTCTTCTCCAGCGTGCGGGCAGCGAACTTCCCCCGCTCAATCAGCCGCTGGTCGGGCCGAAGACCGAGGGCCGCCCAGCCATGCCAGGCCAGCGCGGTGCGCAGCGCGCCCTTGAGCGAGGAGCCGGGCAGGTAGGGCCGGTCGTGCACAGTTTTGATTTGCTCTCGCAGGAGCGAGCCGGCCTTCTGAGAGCGCGGCACGCCTTTGATGATGTAGCGAAAGTAGCCCTTCTCCGCCCTGAAGTCGTCGGGCTTTTTCAAAAGCTGTGCAGGCGGAACTTCCATGAGCCGCTTGATCATCGCCGGATCGTCGGCGTTCTGCGCTTCCAGCAACGCCGACTCGTTCAGCCGCCAGGTCCGACCGTCGTGCACGACGTAGTCGTAATCCTGCATCAACTCGCGCCCCGTGCCAATGTGCAGGGGCGTGAGCGTGAGCACCCGCGCCTCCAAACATTGGTAATTGAACTCGCTCATCAGCCGCCTCCCCAGCCTGCGCCCAGCGCCAGGCCGTAGCGATACACCTCATGCGGAAAATCGCCGACCCCGGGTTTTACCTCTGCCAGCCTGCCGACCGCCTCGCCGCCGATCAGGCTTCCCTCCATCACCAGCCGCACGCCGCGCCGCCGCTGATCGGCCACGCCCGGAGCGCGCACGCGCCCGGCCACATAGACAAGGTCGTAGGCTGCGCCATCCTTTTTGAGCGCGGCAGCATCGTTTTCATCGCGCGGGTAGAAGCGGCTCAGGAGCATCATCAGCCCGCCGGGTCGGGCCTGGGGCAATTGCAGCGGCTCACCGACGCGCGCGGGTGTGAACGCGCCATAACCCGTCGAGCGTTCTGCACCAAGGCCGGCATCTCCCAACGCATAGAGCAATTCTTCCAGATCGCCGGGGGCATGGCCTTCGGCGGACTGCACGCCAAACCACAGGCCGCATCCCGGCGTGAAGGCAATACGGCCGGTGTGATAAATCTGCGAGGCGTTGCTCAACCGATCCACCGTCACGCGGGGGACTTTATCTTCGCTCCATACCTTCTGGCGCTGCAGGGCTTCAGTCGTCAGCGGCTCGCGCCTGCCATTTTTCGGCGCTTTGGTTCGCAGTTCCTCAGGAAGTTTTTCCACTTCGGCTTGCGTCAGCCACAGCGCGCCGCCTTGCAGGGTCGGCCCCTCCGCCAGTTCTTTGTCGGTCGGTTTGGGCCACCGGTCGGCGGATACATCACCTTTGAGCAAATACTCCAGCACGCCTTGCGAGACGAAGCGAATCTTCCTCCAGCGTTTTGGTTCTTCGATGCTCAAACTCGCGGGTGGGTGCACCGGGCGCGGGAAAAACCGCACCCCGCCTGCGAACGGGAAGGCCGAGGTCAGGCGAAAGGGCGGGGCGTGGACAAAACGCTCAGCCCAGGCGCCGGCGTCGCCGCGCAACTGCGCGCGCACAGCTACCAGCGCCGCGAACAGCGTATCGGCAGGCACATACGCCAGCGCCACTTCCTGCCCGATGCCGTGCCGCCCGATGTGCAGGCCGGCGCGGAAGCGCAGTTCATAAACATTCAGTTGGGGCATAAGGCCCTCCGTTTTGAGCCGAAGGCTATGCCGTCGGTTGCACCCGCTTCTTCAGATCGGCCTTGATGCGCTCCTCCCACGCTTTGCGCAAATCGGCCAACGGCGCCTCGGCCTCTTGCTCTTGATAAAGCCACTCGGCGTCGGCGGCATAAGGCTGACCGTTCACCGAGCCGGCCTTGAAGCCCAACCGCAGGTTCTTCAGCCGCACCCGGCCCGCCCCGCGCGCCCCGTGCCCGCCGAGGTAGTCGTCCTCCAGCAGTTGCAAGCCCGTCAGCACGATGCCGAAGTAATCGAGGTCATGCTGCGGATCAAGCTGGCCGGTCTGCTTTTGCTTGTTGACCTCGAACTCAAACTTGCCCTGATACAGGCTGTACACCATCTGGCCCTTGGTGAACTTCACACCCGCCGGCACGCGCTCGATCTGGCGCGGGTTGGCCTGGGAGGTTACGCGGTCAATCGCCACTTCCACCTTGACTTCGGTATACGGCAGGTCGGTGTTGCCGCTCTCATCCAGTTTGCGGGCGCTGTCGTCGTCCAGGTGTGTGTCGCGCACCACCAGCCGGGCCGGGGTGCCGAACTCGCGCTCGCCCGGCACGCCGAACACGCGGCAGACTTCGCAGGTCGCATATTCTGCGGCGTCATCACACGAGTGAATATAGCCCTGATTGATGCGCTGGTTCTGCTTCTTGCCGGTGTATTTCTCGATCAGCGAACGCACCTTGCCGCGCAGGCTGGAGCCGGGGATGTAGGGCCGGTTGGTCAGCGGGTCGCGGATCACGGTTTTATCCACTCCGCCGATCTCCACGCCCTCGAATGCCCCGCCGATGTGCAGGCCGGTGAGGGCCTCGATGTCGAAGTGCAGGAACAGACGACCTGCCAATTGAATGGCGCGTTTGTCGTTGCTCATGGTGGCCTCCTATTTGCCGCCGTAGGCTTTGTGGTAAGCCAGGATGGCTTGAAAGAAGTCGAAGAAACGCTGGAAATGCTTCTCGTTGTTGTTCACGAGCTTCGCCGCCGGCTCCAGCACATCTACCAACTGCTTCACCGCGCCGCCTTCCTTGCGCGCGCGATACTGCATTTTGGGGCGCAACAGAATAAACGCTCGCCTGGCCTTCTCCTTTTTGTCCGTTGCTTCACGCCCGCTCTCCAGCCAGTTGGCCTTGATGCGCAGGACTTCGCTGTAAATGGAGCGGATCTGACTGGTAGAAAGGGGCCTGGCTAGCGC
>CAYOHG010000353.1:0-4196 GCA_964403685.1 uncultured Planctomycetales bacterium | reverse complement strand
CGTTCTCCGGCGGCTGAAGCCGAAGGCAACGATCTCGCACCCTTCCCGGCGAAATCCGGGAGCGCTTCGCGCGGAAGTCGGGAAGCGCTTCGCGCGACGGTCCCTGGCACGTCACGTTCGCGCCCACCGTCCACGCCGCGTGTGAGCAGGCGGCGGAGCGGCGGCGGGCCCCGGCGTTGCATCGTCGAGCTTCAGTGTCGTCGTCGGCCGCCGTGCGGGTGAAACTGCTCGTGCACTTCCTTCAGGCGGCGGGTCTGTACGTGCGTGTAAATCTCGGTGGTGCCCACGCTCGCGTGCCCGAGCAGCTCCTGCACGACGCGCAGATCGGCCCCGCCCTCGAGCAGGTGCGTGGCGAAACTGTGCCGCAGCGTGTGCGGGCTGACTTTGCCGGGGATGCCCCGCCGCGTCGCTTCCCGCCGCACCATCCGCCAGACCGCCGTCCGCTCCATCGCGGCGCCGCTGCGGCTGAGAAAAAGCGGCTGCTGCGCGCTGAGACGCGGCGTGAGCGGCGGTGCGAGCCGGCCGTTCTGCACGGCGCGGCTGAGCAGCACCGGCCGCAGGTGTTCGCAATAAGCGTCCAGCGCGTCGCGGGCCGCCTGCCCGACCGGCACGACCCGTTCGCGGCGACCCTTGCCCATGCAGCGCACGTAGCCGACGGTGAGGTTGACATCGTTGGCGCTCAGCCCGCACAGCTCGCTGACCCGCAACCCGCTCGAATAAAACAGCTCGAGGATCGCGCGGTCGCGCAGGGCAAACTCGTGCTCGTTGTCGGGTGCGATCATCAGCTCCGCCGTGCGGTCGAGGCTCAGAACAACCGGGAGCTTCCGCCCGCGTCTGGGCGATTCGACCGCGGCGCGCAGATCTTCAGGGATCTGGTGTGTCAGGTGCAGCCAGCGCAGCCACTGTCGCAAGGCGGCGACGTGCCGTGCCAGCGTCGAATCGCGATAGCGCTCGCCGGCCAGGTCGAGCAGGTAGCGCTGTAGCAGCGGAGCCGAGAGCCGCTCCCACTCGTCCACCTGCTGGCGCGCCAGGAAGCCGCCGAAGCGGTGCAAGTCGCGCTGGTAGGCGCTGAGCGTGTTGGCGGAAAGCCCGCACTCGGTCCGCAGGTAGACGAAGAAGCGCTCCAGGCTGCGCATGAACGCCGGCGAGGGTGAAACACGCTTCGTCGCCGCTGATTGTGGCGCGGCCGGGCTCATCGGGTCGCCTCCCTGCGACGCGGGCTGGTTTCCGTGAAGGAAAACAATAACGGCCAGCCGATAAGGACGGTAGACTCTGCGAATCTGCGCTGCGCGCGGCAGGCGCCGCCACGCCGGGGAGCGTCCGCTGCGCTTTCGTCCGTGCGGGAAGGGGCCGGCTGCGGTACGCTTGGGCTGCTCAGGGAGGATCAGCCATGGCTCGCGTCATGACGGTGCGGCCCAAACCCCGGCCGCACGTGATTCAATACACGTTAAGCGCGGTAGCCGTCGTGCTGGCGGTCAGCGGGCTCGGCTGGCTATGGTCGCAGTCGCCGAGCTGGTTCGGCGGACCGGTGACTAGCGCGCCCAGCGGCGCGGCGTCGCTCCTTGCGGCCGACAAATCGGCGCGGCCGTCGGAGCGTGCGGATTCGGCGATGCGGTCAACGGGCATCGCCGCGGACAAACGGCTGGAGCCGCAGCAGCACAGCTCGGCGGCCCCCGCGCGGTCCGCGGACGATGGGCTTTCCGCCCGCCATTCCGCCCCCGGCACGGACATTGTGGGTTCGCCGAGCGCTCCCGGCGACGCCTCGCCGACACAATCTCAGCCGGCCGCCAACGCCGCCATCGCCCGCGCCCTGCGTGACTACGCGAGTGGGCGGAAGCTGGAGGCGCGGCACGAGTTGAATCGTCTGCTGAGCATCAGCCGCGATCGCGCCGAACAGGCGGAGCTGCGCGGTCATCTCGCTCAGATGGTCGCCGAGACGATTATGGCTGGCGCCACACTGCCCAATGACCCGCTGGTCGAGAGCTACACCGTGGCGGCCGGCGACGTGCTCGTGAAAATCGGTCCGAGATTTCAGGTGCCCGCCGAGGCCGTCATGCTGGTCAACGGCATCCGCAATCCGCGCACGATTCGCGCGGACCAGCGGCTGCGTGTTCCGCGCGGCCCGTTCAACGTGCGGATCACGCTTTCCGAGATGCGGCTGGATGTCTTTCTTCAGGATCTCTACGTGCGCAGCTTCCCCATCGGAATCGGCCGCGATGCGGGCACACCCACCGGCGAGTGGATCGTCAAGGAGCGGCTACCCAATCCGACCTACTACCCGCCGGCTTCCGCGCCGAGCAAGCGCATCATTCCGCCGGACGATCCAGCCAATCCGCTGGGCGAGCACTGGATCGGGCTGCGGGGCGTGAACGGCGAGGCCGCCGGGCGCAATGGCTACGGGATTCATGGCACGATCGAGCCGCAGAGCATCGGGCAAGCCGCGTCGCTGGGTTGCATCCGCATGCATAACGAAGACGTCGCCTGGCTCTATCAACTCTTGCTGCCGGGGCAGTCGCGCGTCACGATCCTGCCGTGAATTGGGTCGGCTCGCTCGCACCGCAGGTTCCGTTCAACCCGTTTACGGTCGCGCCGGACGCGCTGCCATTGCCGACCGAGCTCGTGCTCGGCCCGGCCGGCTTGATTCTGCTGCTGCCGATCTGCCCGCTGATCCGCCTTGTCGCCCGCCGCTATCCGCATGCGGCGCTGCTGGCCGGCGGGTTGCTCTGGCTGCTGGCCGCCAGCGGACCGCTGCCGACGGTGATCGTGCTGGCGGGACTGGCCGGCGGAATCACCTGGGTTCACCTTTGCGCGGCGGCGGCGCGCTCCGGTTGCATTTCGCCCGCTGGAATGCGGGTCGCCGTCTGGGCCGGACTGATCGCGCTGACTGCGCCGTTGTGGTGGCACGCCCAGTGGGATTGGTTCGCCTGGTGGGGCGCCGAGCCGGCGCGGCAGGCGCCGCTGCACACGCTGGGTTTCGCGTACCTGCAATTGCGGCTGATCGCCTGGGGCGTCGACTGGTCGCGCGACCTTCGCGATCGGCCGCGGCTGCTCGACACCGCCTGCTGGCTGCTCTATCCGCCCTGCTTTCGCATGGGTCCGCTGCTGCTGCGTTCGCGGTTCATGGAGCGATTCGCCCAATGGACGCCCCGGACTGCGCCGCCGTGGCATTCGATCGCGCAGCGCTTCGCTTTCTTCGCGCTGGGCGTCGCCGGCGGCGCCCTGCTCGGCCGGTACGTGCCGCTGTGCACCCTTGGGCGGCCCGATTTCTTCGCAGCGCCGGACGATTACTCCACCACTACGCTGCTGGCCGCGCTGTATCTGATTCCGCTGCAAATCTACCTGTTGCTCTGGACGTACAACGAGCTGGCGGCGGCGCTGGCTTTGTGGATCGGAATCCCGGTCGATGACAATTTCCGCTGGCTGCCGGCGGCGACCAGCGTGCGCGACTTCTGGCGGCGCTGGCACGTGACGCTCGGCGCGTGGCTGCGGGATTACGTCTACATCCCGCTGGGAGGCAACCGCCGGCCCCAATTATGGACGTATGGGGCGGTATTCGGGGCCTGTGCGCTCTGGCACGGCGCGGCGTGGTCGTATCTCGCCTGGGGAGCGACACAGGTCGCGGCACTGCTGGTGCAACGCGGCTGGGATGCGCGTCGCAAGCGTCCGTCGCAGTCGGGCTCGGGGCGCACCCGCGCCTTGCGCGCCGTGGGGTGCTGGCTGCTGACGATGCAGTACCAATTCGTAACGGTGTTGATCTTCGTCGATTTTCATTTCGCCGGCACGCGACTGTTGCCCGAACTTGTATCGCGGCTGCTGGGCGGGGGATAGCGCTCTACGAATCGCGCATCGCAATTGGCGGGGGGCGAGTCGCAGGAGGATCGAGTCCTTATCGCCGTTGCACGCACGCTACGCGCCCAACGGTGTCGCGCGGCGCGCTGGCCGGGTAGCCCCAATCGAGCAGGAAAACAGCAAGACCCTCCCAACCGACTCGAATCCTCTCGCGCTGACCAGCCGGATCTCCGGCTGGAACTGATTGCTGCGCGCCGCCCGAATTCGCTACACTCACTCTTGCGTCTGCATGCGGTCGGCCGCCGTTGCAGGACGCGGCCAATCTCTGATCACGAGGGGTGTCGAATGCCTGCCATTTCGCTTTCGCGCGTTGCGCGCTGCCTGCGCGCGGCGCCGCTGGCCGCATG
>CAYOHG010000352.1:0-4198 GCA_964403685.1 uncultured Planctomycetales bacterium | reverse complement strand
GACTGCCGCCGGACGGGTTCGACGGCCGGCCGCTGCGCTTCAAGCGAACGGCGAGCGGCTTCATGCTCTACAGCATCGGGGAAAATCTCCGCGACGACGACGGCACGCCACCGGCGGAAGCGACCGGCCTGCGCGGCACGCCGCCCGGCGATCGTGTGCTCTGGCCGCCGGCGCCGCCGGAGTATCTGGAACCATAGTCCTGACATTGCGCACCGGTGGGGGGCGGCTCAGATTGAGCCGCCTGGCAGCAGTGACATGCGCGGCTGCTGACGGCCGCTACGAGAAAGCAGCGCCCGTTGGCACGAGTGTCACGCCGGCCCTGCACAAGCGGCCATTTCGCACGTCTGGCCGGCGACGATATCCCCTACCACCGCGACCGCACCAGCTTTCCGCGGCGCATGCGGCGGAAGCCCCGGTGGGCCGCCGCAGTCGGGTCGCTGGGTGTGGCCTGAGTCGGTCGAGCAGACGATTCCAGCGTGCTCTCGACGGGTTCGGGCTGAGTGCGCGACCGGTGATCCGCGCCAGCCGCACCATCCGAGCCGCCCCCGCGCGTGCCGTGTTCGGCGAGCTTCACGTGGGAACCGGGTGCGCGCCGCGGCGGTTCAGTGCCGCGCTCGTAAGCGACACGGGCATGCGCGCCGCGCGCGTGGGCCGCGTGCGAGCGCTCTTCCACGAGTGAATCGATCGTGTGAGCCGCGGGCTTGGTCGGCTCGGCGGTCGAGCCGTGCGTACGCGCGGCGGGCTTGTCATGATGTCCGTGGGAAGCACGGGCCGCGGCGTCTTTCCGCGCCGGTGCAGGCACAATTGGTTCACGATGCGCGTGCCGTTCGTGCGGTTTGTGCACCTTTGGCGGCGCGGCGGGCTCGTGTTTTGCGGAATGCCCGCGTTCGGACGGCGCGGGCGGCTTGGGCCCATGCGCCCGATGCGTTGCGGCATGCCCGGGCTGCGCCGCATGAGCTTCGCGCGACGCCGTCGGCTGCATTTCCCGCCCCGCCTCACTGGCCCGCAACAACGGCCGGCCGACCAGTTTCTCGATCGCCCGCAGATGCGCGCGCTCCTCGCTGGAGCACAGCGAGACCGCCGTGCCGCTGGCCTCGGCCCGGCCGGAGCGCCCGACGCGGTGCACGTAGGTCTCGGGTTCGTGCGAGAGGTCGTAGTTGTACACGTGCGAGATGTCGTCAATATCCAGACCGCGGGCGGCGATGTCGGTCGCCACGAGAATGCGCGTGCGGGCGTCCTTGAATTCGGACAGGATGCGCGTGCGGGTGCTCTGGGCCTTGTCCCCGTGCAGCGCCGCCGCCAGCGTGCCGAGCCGATGCAGATCGCGCACCAGCCGATCGGCGCCGCGCTTGGTGCGGGTGAAGACCAGTGCCCGGCTGTGCCCGGTACGCCGCAGCAGCTTCGCCAGCAGGGCCGGCTTGTCGCGCTTCTCGACGAAATGCACCCAGTGCTCGACGGTTGCGGCGACCGAGGAGACGGGGGCGACCTGTACCGCGACCGGCTTGTGCAGGATGTCTTCCGCCAGCCGCCGCATTTCCGCCGGCATGGTCGCCGAAAACAGCAGCGTCTGACGGTCGCGCGGGACGCGTGCCAGAATGCGGCGGATGTCGGGCAGAAAGCCCATGTCGAGCATACGGTCGGCTTCATCGAGCACGAGAATCTCGACCGGCGAGACGCCCGCGACGCCCTCCTGCATCAGGTCGAGCAGCCGGCCGGGCGTGGCCACGAGTACGTCGATGCCCAGTCGCAGGGCGCGTGCTTGCAGCCGCTTGCCGACGCCGCCGTAGACGACCGCGACGCGCGTTTCGCTGTGGCTGCCGTAGGTGCGGAAACTCTCGTCGATCTGCTGGGCGAGCTCGCGGGTGGGGCAGAGCACCAGGGCCCGCGGGCCGAGGCGCGAGCGGTGCTTCGGAGGCGTCTCGGCCAGACGTTGGATGATCGGCAGGGCGAAGGCGGCGGTCTTTCCGGTTCCGGTCTGGGCCGAGGCCAGCACATCGTGGCCATCCAGGACGTGCGGAATGGCCTTGACCTGAATGGGAGTGGGGCGAGTGTAGCCGGCGGCGCGCACGGCGTGTAGGAGCGGCTCAGCCAGCCGCAAGCTTTCAAACGTCATTCAATGTTCTCATGCGGATCTACAGCGCGGACGTGTCTGGCGCGGACGCGCCGGAAATCAAACGCACGAACGGCCTGTACTCCAAATTCTAGCAGGCACGGACTATAAGCGACGCGGCGGCGAATGTCCAGCCGGGCGGCCGGCGGCCCGCGGCGTGCTGCGACCGCCGGGTGGTCACTGCGAATCGGCTCCTGGCCCATTTGAATCGAGTGGCAGCGGGGGCTCGTGGGAGCGCGCTCCGACGCCCGTGTTGAAACGTCCAGCCGTTTCTCATCGTCGTCTCAGAATCGACTCCTTATAAGGCGTTCCGGCCGGACCAGACGTAAGGAACTGCGTTATGTCCGCCGCGGCGAGGGACGCCCGCGGTGGCAACGCGAGGGCTGGACGCGCATTCAAGGGAGTGAAACATGACTCGAAGCGATGGGATCTCGATCGTGGCCGCCGGCGCTCTGGCGCTGGCCGCGGCGCTGCTGCTGGCCGCCCAGGAACCCGGCAAGGACAAGGCCGCGCCGCGCGAGCAGGAGCGCGAAGTGAAACAGGCCGAAGTGCCGGCCGCGGCGCTGGCGGCCTTGCAGAAGCTCGCGGGCGACGCTGCGCTGACGGAGTTTGCCGAGGAGATCGAGCACGGGCACAAGTTCTACGAAGGTTCCTGGAAGAGCCCCGACGGCAACGTGGACGCGCTCGTCACCGAAGCCGGCGACGTGGTCGAGATCGAGGAGATCATCCCCGCCGAAAAGGTGCCGGGAGCCGTTCGTGCGCTGGCCGAGAAGGAAGCCGGCAAGGACACCAAGGTCGTTTTCGAGCGCAAGACGCTCTTCCTGTACGAGCTCAAATTCAAAAAAGACGGCAAGGGACGTGAGATCCTGCTGACGGCCGATGCCCGCCGTACGGGCGAGCCCGGCGAGGATGACGACGACGAGGACGAGGACGACTGATCGGCGCGCTCCGTGAGCCTGATCGGCAGAGTTCCCCTGGCGCGCCCCGTGTTCACGGTGGCTGCCTGGCCGTTGCCGGCCGGCGGCAGTCGAGAGGAGAATCGTATGTCGATTCGCCCGATGTTGCCCATGACGACCATCATCCTGGTGCTGTTGCTGCTGGGCGGTTGCCCCCTTACCGGTTTTAACGACGTGCCCAACTCCGTTCCCGACTTCGACGCCGCGCAGTTCACCAATCCCACGCGAATCGACAACCCGTACTTTCCGCTCGTGCCCGGCAGCGCGAAGACCTACGAGCTGGAGACTTCCGAGGGACTTGAGCGCACCGTCGTCGAGGTGCTGAATGAGACCCGCGTGGTCGCGGGGGTTACCTGTCGCGTCGTCCGCGACACCGTCACGCTGAACGGCCAGGTCATTGAAGACACGTACGACTGGTTCGCCCAGGATGACGACGGCAACGTCTGGTACATGGGCGAAGAGGTCGACAACTACAATTACGACGATTCCGGCGCGCTGCTTGATATCACCCACGAGGGGTCCTGGGAGGCCGGACAGGACGTCCTGGGCCTGGGAGTCGAGGCGCTTCCGGGCTACCAGATGCTCGCGTCCCCGACCGCCGGAGCGAACTACTATCAGGAGTATTACGCCGGCGAGGCCGAGGACCAGGGTGAAGTGGTATCCTTGAGTGCGCTGGTCACGCTCTCAAACGGCACGACCTACACCTGTCTTCAGACGCGCGATTTCACCGAACTCGACCCGGATGCGCAGGAGTACAAGTACTATGCCCCGGGCGTCGGACTGGTGGCGGAGGAACCGGTCGGCGGCGGGGCGCGCGGCGAGCTGGTGAGCATCGAGTGAGCGCGCCGGCCGGCGCGCGTCTGGCTTTCCCGCTCCCGCGGCGAGAGGAAGCGATCCGGCCATGCGCGTGCTGGTAGTGGAAGACTACGAACCGGTTCGCCGCTCGGTGGTGCAGGCGCTGCGCGAGTCGGGCTTCGCCGTCGACGAAGCGGCGGACGGCGAGGAGGGGCTCTGGTACGCGCAGTCGGCGCCCTATGACGCCGTCCTCCTGGACATCATGCTGCCTAAACTCGCCGGGCTGGACCTGCTCAAGCGATTGCGGAAGGCCGGCGACCGCGTACCTGTCCTGCTG
>CAYOHG010000351.1:0-4215 GCA_964403685.1 uncultured Planctomycetales bacterium | reverse complement strand
TGCGATTGGAGCACAGCCGCCCTCGGCTGTGTCTTTCTGTGCGATTGGAGCACAGTCGCCCTCGGCTGTGTCTTTTTCGCGCTGGACTTGGCCGGCATAGGTACTCGATACGGTCTTTTCGAGGGACCATCAGTCGCGGGCCGGCGCGGACGCCGAGGTCGTCGCCGGCCGAATGCGATAGACGTGAAAGGGCGCATGGCGCGTTTCCATGAACGTACCCGGCGGCCAGACCAGTTCGGCGAACCCGCGCGCCTCGCTGAGCTTGGCCGCCAGTGGCTGATGATCTCGGTCGACGATCACCCAGTCGCAACCGAAGTGCGTGCGAATGTCCTCGATCGTGACGCGGAACTTCTCCCGGCGGCGTGTGCCGTCGGGCTGGGGTATCTCAGCCTCAACGTCGGCGGGCACCTGTCCGCGCGAGACTTTGACGTAGCGCTCCCAGAGGTCCGGCCGGCGCTCATGCGTGAATTTCGGGTCAAGCCCGACGATGTAGTTGTTGTAGCTGTTGTGATAGAAATAGACTGGGAAGATGTCCCAGTCGTCGGTGAAGATGACGTCGCCGGGCCGCGACTGTGACTTGATGAACGCCATCATCTCTCGGATCGCGGCCAGATCATACTGGCAGCGCGTGTCGTCGCGCGTCGCCGTCAACGCGATTGCCCCGGCTGCCGCCGCCCCGCTGGCCAGCAGGCTCGCCGATAGACCGGCGCCCAGCAGCCGCAGCGACGCCGGCCAGGCGCTGATCGCCCGGTTGCGGGCCACCTGAAGCAGGCCCACCACCACGGGCACCAGCACGCAGCCCCAGATCCACCCCGAGCCGATCAACCGCCGCACGGCCGGCTCGCGCGCCGCAATCCCGATCGCCGCGCTGGCCGCCAGTCCGGCAAGCACCAGGGCGCCGTTGCGCAGCAGCGCGTCGCGCGCGGGACTTGCCCCGGCCAGTCGCACGCGCCCATGCAGCCAGTCCGCGAACGAGCGCAGCGCCGGCGCCGCCAGGTACGCCGCGCTCAGCAACGAGAAGAACGGCCAGTATTCGATGAAGCGTCGCGCCTTGAACGTCAGCAGCAGAAAGACGAAATTCGCCAACATCAACGTCAACCCGGCTGCATCGAGCGCAGGCCCGAGCCGAAGCCGCAGCATCAGCGCCACAGCCCAGGTCACCATCGTCACGGCGCACATCTGCGCAAACCACCACACATCCTGGTAGGGCTGCCACTCGCGGCCGACGGAGATATCCGGCGACAGGCCCGATCCGAACACCTGAAGTTGCAGGAACTCGTACATTCCCGACGAATAGGGATACGTCAGCACGCCCGCGATCCAGGCCGCCGCCGTGCAGCTCACCATCAGCCACGGGAACCGCCGGTCGCCCGGGGGACCCAAGCAGCGTGCGGCGGCATACAGCGCCACGAGCACCGGCGCGAACATGACCGCGCCGAGATACAGGTGCGTGTAGGCCAGTGTCGCCAGCATGGCCCAGATGGCGCGATTCTGAAACACAAAAAGCAGGATGAGCGCCATCAGCACGAGCGACGGGCCGATGGCGCGCACGAACGCGTGCCGCAGGAAGAACTGCGCCGGCAGCAGCACGAACAGCGCCAGCCAGAGCCAGCGCCACGGCACGTTTCCCGCCACAAGCAACGCCCGAAAGACCACCAGCAGCAGCCCGAGGCTCGTCGCCATCGCCCAGCGACCGCCGCGCTGCGCATCGCCGCCAAGCCGCTTCGACAGCTCGATGAATGGGACCAGGTACGCGTGAAAGCCGTAGTGGTGGCTGACAAACTGCTCGCCTTCCTTGCGGAAATAGCTGAATCGCAGCCATGGGAATCGATCGACCAGGCCGACCCGCGGCAGCATCTCGGCCATCTTGACGTGATAGAACGAATCGTGTCCGGAAACGCCGATCTCGTCTCCGGCCGGTCCGCCGCGCCCGCTGTAGAAGTAGTTCATCAGCAGCACGCCGACCAGAAAGAACGCGAGTATCTCAAGCAGCGCGAGCCCGGCGGACATGCGTGGCGCGAGATCCGGCGCCGGTGCGAAGCCGCTTGCTTCCGGCGCTCCCGCCGGCATCGTGCCCGGGGTCGGTTCCATGCCGATCTCCTGTTGGCGGAAGTGTATGAGAAAGGCGGGCCCCCCGGCGCGAATCTGGCGATGGAGTCGCATTAACTCGCGAAATGCCCGCAGGATGACGCTGAGCTTGGCGCCCGTCTGCTGGCCAGCGGTGCGCGGGTAGTGCTTTACGCCGATCTGACCGATCGAGTATCCACGCCGCACGGCCTTGGCGAGCATCTCCGTGTCGATCAGCGCGCCGGTGCTGCGCAGCGTGACCTCGTTCAGGTAGCGCCGCGGATACAGCTTGAACGCGCAATCCACGTCGCGGATTTGCAGATTGAAAAGGAGCCGCCCCAACCGGCCCCATGCCCACGCATTCAACTTTCGAATCAGCGGATCGCGGCGGTTCAGCCGAAATGCCGACACAATATCGTAGCGCTCGACCAGCGGCAGCAGTGCGTCCAGCTCGTTCAGATCGAACTGCCCATCCCCGTCTGTGTAGAAAACCCCGTCCTTGCGCGCCTCGCGAAATCCGCGTTGAAGCGCGCCGCCGTAGCCCCGATTGGGGTGGTTGTGGACCGCGCGCACCTCGGCGTGCTCGCGCGCCAGGCGGTCGGCAATCTCCGCGGTGCGGTCTCGACTGCCGTCATTGACGATCAGCACCTCGAGATCGCCCGTGACGCGCCGACCGGCGGCCAGCGCCGCCAGCGTGACACACTCAACATTGGCTTCCTCGTTGTAGCACGGAAAGAAGATCGTCAGGGACGAGAGCTTGCGGTCCGCGGGAGCGAGCGGACGCTGCGGTGCGGCCGGCGCGCTGCAAGCGGGAGCCAGTAGTGTCGTCACGGCAAATGTCCTCCGCGCTGGTCTGCGGAAATCCCAGCGCCAACCTCCCGGCGGCATCGGACACGCAGGGCTGCCTGCGTACAGCGAAGGCTGCGAAGTCGACGGTCACCAACCAGAGGAGCCCGGCTAGGGCAGAAATACGAACGCGGCCCAATCCACAGCGCGTCCGTGGAGTTGCTTAATCGGACGACCAGTGCGCGGTTGCGCTTCGGAGCAAGAGGTAATCAATTGGTGGAAAACGCGTTACGGATGACCGACCCGCCCGCCAGACACTTGAAACGGACTTGGGCCCCGCAATACTCCTGTTGGGAACTCCGACGGATCGCCCGGTTCCCGGCAGCCCCCCAGCGACCGCGAGCCACGAGCGAGTATCCGCCGGATGCGAACACCGGCGCGCGGCTGGCACACACCCCAACTCCCGCCCCGGCTGCCCGCTGCGCGTCGCTTGATCTCCCTGGACCGTTGTGGACGACCCCGTTCCCCCCTTCCTCCTCACGTTCACGACGGTCCAGCCCTTTTTTGGTTCCATCCGCTCTCGTACGCCGGAATGGTCATTCGATACGGCGCACGGGCATCGATGTAATCCTGTCCGCCCAGCCGTCCGACCGTCACAAGCCGGCGCGGATCGATCAGGCCACCTTCGTCGAGCACGGCGTCATTGACATGCACGGCCAGCACGTCGCCCAGCACCATGTGCGTTGCACCGGGTTCGTCGCCGAACCGCACAATCTGCCGCACGCGGCACTCCATGTTCACGTGGGCCTCGGCCACCAGCGGCGGTCGGACGAGGCGGGCCGGTGCCGGGCTCAGCCCGGAGAATTCAAACTCGCTCTGGCCGTACGGGACTTCCGCGGCGCAAGCCACCATTTTGGAAGCAAACTCGACGGAAACGGTCGCGATCACGAACTCGCCCAACCCCTCGACGTTCCGCAGCGTGTCCTTGCGGCCGCGCTGCCGCGACCAGCCGACCGAGAACATCACCACCGGCGGCGAAGCGCTGACCATGTTGAAGAAGCTGAACGGCGCCAGGTTCGCCACGCCGTCCGGCCCGAGCGACGAGACCAGCGCGATCGGACGCGGGCCGATGAAGCCGATGAACAGCTTGTACAAGTGCGCGCGATCGTGCCCGGGCGACGCCAGATCGAGAAACAAGCTGGTCACTCCACTAGCAGGCCGCCGCCGTTCGTTCCGGCCGTTCTGAAGCGCGCCTGGATTTCCGCCAGCCGCGACGCCGGCAGCAGCTCGCGCAGCGGCGCCAGCACGAACTCGCGTTGCCACATGCGCGGGTGCGGCACGATCAGGCCGGGTTCCGCGATA
>CAYOHG010000350.1:0-4241 GCA_964403685.1 uncultured Planctomycetales bacterium | reverse complement strand
CGCCGGCGAAACCGGCGGAGCTGAGCGCGGCCGCGCTGCCACAGTGGCTGGTATTCACCGCGGACAGCGACGATGAGCATGCGAGCGCGTGGTGGCGGGCGTACTACGAGCCAGCGCAGAGGTTCCCAGAGCCCGGCACGCGTCTGAGCCGGATTACCTGGGCGAACAAGCCGGTCTTTGTGTTCCGACTGAAGTCTGCATCGAGCCAGCCAGTTGAGTAGTCAAGTCGTCCCTGAAAAACGGGAGCGCCGGGCCTGCCGCCACACCATACCCGGTTGCTGATGCCTGTCGCGTCGAGCGCGGCTCCGCGAGGGAGCGAAGCGCCGGCGCCACAAGCAGCGAGCCGGCCCGTATGGACGGACCGGCTCGCATGCGAATGCGATGTAGGATCTCGACCGCACTAGGCTAGCTTGCGGCGCAGCCCGGCCAGCAGCGAGCAGCCGAGGACGCCCAGCAAAGCCGCCGCCGGAGCGGGCACGACGATGTTCGGCGCGAGGCCGCCGGCACCCGCCTTTGTGCTGGTGGAATCTGAGACCACCCCGTCGTGGTTCGACTCGAAATCGGATGCGCCGACCGAGGCGGTATCACTCAAGCTGCCGCCGGAATCCTGCGTCATGGACGCGCCGCCGGAGCGCAGCTCGAGCTTGGCGAACGCGTTCGGCGCCGCGAGTGAATCGACCAGCGAAACTGCGGTGTCGGTAGCGAAATACGCGAAGCCCGCGCTCTGCCCAGTGACGCCGGACGCTGCGACGCGGACCGTACCCGCGTAGCCACAGGCGGCAATACCGCCAATAATGAAAGCCGTTGCGATGAACTTCCGAAACATTTGGTTCCCCCTTTGAAGCACCCAGACCGTCAATTTAGCCGGATGGCGAGGCGTCCGCAAGGGGATCAATGCGCAACCTGTGGATTCGTCTTAACTTACTGACACACAAGCTGTTATCAGCCGATGGGCGAAGGGGCCAAATCACCGGAACCGCGCTCGTCTGCCCTGCCAACTACAGCCGGCCGGGGTCGGTGCGCGCGCCGCCAGGCCGCTCAACGCACGGTCGAGCGGCCCGGCGCGCATTCTCTCGGGCGATTCAGAGTGGTGCGGCGGAGCTACGCGGGCAGGCGGCGCTTTCCAGCGACGAGGGCCATACCCAGCGCGCCGAGCATGAAGGCGGCCGGCGCCGGCACGACGTTGTTCACGAAGCTGTCGCTTTCGCCGTCCGTGCCGATCGCCTGAACGTGCAGGCCGATGCGGACGTCGCCGCTGTTCAGCGCCTGAAGCAGGTCGGCAAAGCTCTGGTCGTGCTCGAGCTTGACGACCATGTTGACCCACTCGCTGGCCGCATCGACGCCGTTCTGCGACGTCGGGCTGTTGCTGTCGGCCGCCAGATCGGAATCGAAATCAGGATTGAGCGCGTTACCGCCGGGCAGATTGGACGGCGAGGCGCCGGCCGAGAAGCTGACGCCGGCCGAGCCCGTGATCGTCTTGAACTCATCGAGCACCTGGTGTCCGTCGAAGTAGACGTCGGTGATCGATGAGGCGATTCCGGCGGTGTTGAAAAACCGGAACTGCACCTTGCCGTCGCCCAAGTCGGTGACGTCAACCGAAAGCTGTGCGGCGACATCCGAGCTGGAGTTGCTTGTGATCCGAGAGAACCCGTAGCTCGCCGCGAAGACAGCCTGTGCGGCGAACCCGACTACACCAAATGCGAGTAGAAGCCTGCGCATACCTCACCCACCCCTTTCTATGAGTTAACCCTCCAACCAAATCGTAGGCGAAGCGTTGAACTTAGTCGCCCCGCAACCGGAATGCAACCGATTTCGCCAAAGAAACGGCACGAATCCGCTTCGCGGCGCGGGATCGGCCGCGTTAACCGCCCCTTATGCGGAGCGGGGCGCCACCGCGGCGCCCCGCCAACTGATTCAACATCCGAGAACCACAGAGGACATCAGGGTCCGCTGACATTGAGCGTGAAGCTGCCGCTGGCGCCGTTATATCCCGACACGCGAATGTAGTACGTCACGCCCGCCGTCACGGAGCGCGACAGGCACGACGAGACGCCGCCGCAGGGTGAGCCGCCGCAGTCGTCATTGCAGTTGAGCTGGTTGCTGGTCGTTCCCGGGCAGCCGGAGTGGATCGACAGCACGGTATCGTAGGCACTGCCGCAGGTGTTCAGCGAAAGCGTTCCGCTGGCCGGCGCGGTGTACTTGTACCACACGTCGCGCGTGCTGGAAGAGCGGCCGCACGAAGCCGAGCCGTCGCGCGTGGCGCTGGCAGTCGAGCCCGTGTACGTGCCGTTCGTGACGGCGATCGCGTTGGCGCAGGCGTCGTTATTGCCGCCGCCGCCCCCGCCGGTCGAAAGCGTCATGCTGTAGCTGTTGCGCGTGTCGCTGTGGAGGTATACGCGCACCAGGTACGTGACCGCGCTGCCGCCGCTGTTGGTCTGGCTGACCGTTTCGCTGTTGCCGGTGGTCGTGGAGGACTTCAGCACCGCTCCGCCGCACGCGCCATAGAGCTGCAAATCGATGTCGCCGTTGGCGTGCGTGAAACTCAGCGTGACCGTGAGCGTCGCGCCGGCCGGTGTGCTGACGGCATACCAGTCCTCATCGCCGCTAGCGTAGCGCTTGACAACCAGGTTGCTGTACGTGCCGGCGGTCATCGTGCGGGCGGTCGAACAGGTGTCGTTGTTCTCGTAGCTGTCGTCACTCCCCGCGGACAGATAACTCGAAATGCTGCTGTAGCTGACCGCGAAGGCGCCGTAGTCGTCGTAGCTCTCGCTGCTGCACGACGACGGACCGCCGTAGAGCTGACCGACGAGCTGTTGGGTGTCGTCGCGGAAGAGACCCGAGCCCGACGAGCCCGGCTCGGTCGGGGCGTCGTACCAGTCGGCCCGGATGAAGTTGGTCGCAGCGCCGCTGGTTTTGGTGGCAAAGCTGATCCGCTTCCAGCTTCCATCCGGATGGTGAATGCATGTCACGTTCGTGCCGTTGGCGACCGTGGCGGAGCTCCAGCCCGACCACGACAGCCCGTCCGGAATCGAACCCTCGACCATCAGCAGGCTGTAATCGCTGGCGCTGCTGTAGCTCAGCCGCGTGCAATACGCCGATTGCGGCACGCTCGACAGCGACGGCGGCGTGCCGTTGCAGCTTGGCGTCTGGTAGAGCCAGTAGATCTCGGCATTGTTGGCGGTCGAAGCGGAGCCGATGCAGTGATTGGCGGTAAGCCAGTAGGGCGTCTGGTCGCTGTTGCTGGTCGTCAGCATCGTGCCGCTGCACCACAGCGAGTTCTGGTTGGTTGTGCCGATGCCGGCGCTGGCCTTGGCGTTGCCGGCCCAGGCCGAGTAGCAGCTCACATCGTTGTGACACGAACCGACGCGCTGGGCTTCCGCGGCCAGCGGGTCGAGATAGATGTGCTGTACGCCATCCACGCGGAAGGGCAGCCGCACGAAGGCGGATTCATCGTTCGGCAGCGCGTCGAGCGGTCCGTCGCCGTTGAGCGGCACGAAATACTCGACCCGCACGCGCTCGCCGAAGAGCGTGGGCGTCCAGAACTCGCCCAGATCGAACACGCCGCGACCCTCGTACGTCCAGACGCGCTCGGGAAGTTCGTGCGAGTAGGCAAAGACCGATGCACCCTTGGGCAGTTCGAACTCGCTGAAGTGCAGCTTTACGCCGATCGCCTCGGGCACGTAGACGTCGACGATCCACAGGTGCCCCTCGTCCGGCAGCTCAAACCAGTCGCCGGCGGTGAGCGGGTCCAGCGACAGCTCGCGCCCGAAGCCGTAGCGAATTACCTTGTCGATCTCGGCGCGGGCCGCGTCTTCGGCCTCGATCTGCGCCCACTCATCCGCGCTGAGCGCGTCCAGGCCAATCTCGCCAACCGGCTGCATGCCCAGCCCGAACAGGATCGAGGGCGGCGCGATTGGCGGCTTGGGGTCGGCGGGCTCGGCAGCGTCGTCCAGCCCGAAGGTCTCGACGACCGCTGAGTCAATCGGCTCAGGTTCCCCGGACGGCGGCAGGGGCTTCTGCTGACCCGCGACCGATGCCGCCGCGAACAGACTGCCGGCAATGGCGAGAACCGCTCGGCGGGTGGCAGACTTGCCCCGCGCGAGCGACGTGGGCGAAAGGAACGCGCGCATTTTCCTGAACCTCCCTGGATGTGCTACAGCGATCACCCGGATTCGTAGATCGAGAACGACTCTCGAAAGTGCTGGGGTGGGATTATGACCCGTTCAGCCGCGGTGTGGTAA
>CAYOHG010000349.1:0-4247 GCA_964403685.1 uncultured Planctomycetales bacterium | reverse complement strand
GGGGCGATCATGTCGAATACGACGCATCCGCGTGGCCCGCGGAGGCCAGGCCGCGACACTATCGCCTGCTCCCGACCACCTGCTTCAACTGCGAGTCTGCCTGCGGGTTGCTCGCGTATGTGGATAAGCAAACGCGTGAAATCCGCAAGTTCGAGGGCAATCCCGCGCACCCGGGCAGCCGTGGAAAGAACTGCGCCAAGGGCCCCGCGACGATCAACCAGGTGCACGACCCCGACCGCATCCTGACGCCGATGAAACGGGTCGGGCCGCGCGGCGGCGGCCAGTGGCAGGCGGTGAGCTGGGACGATGCGCTGAGCGACATCGCCGAGCGGATCCGCAAGGCGCTGGTCGAGAATCGACGCGACGAAATTGTCTACCACGTCGGACGACCGGGGGCGGAGGGCTCGATCGACCGCATCCTGCGCGCCTGGGGCGTCGACGGGCACAATTCACACACGAACATCTGCTCATCGGGCGCACGGCTGGGCTACGCGCTGTGGTGCGGCTATGACCGGCCGGTGCCGGACTATGCCAACGCGCGCTTCATCCTGGCCCTCAATGCGCACTTCGAGAGCGGGCACTACTTCAACCCAATGGCCCAGCGGCTGAGCGAAGGGCTGGCGAACGGGGCCAGACTCGCCGTGGTCGACCCGCGATTGAGCAATACCGCCTCGCGTGCGCACTTCTGGCTGCCGTGCCGGCCGGGAACGGAAGCGGCGCTGCTGCTGGCGCTGGCTCGGGTTGTGCTGCACGAGCAGCTCATCGACCGCGCGTACGTCGAGCGCTGGGTGAATTGGCGGGAATACCTGGAAGGCACGCAGGCAGGACGGCGCGGAGCGACCGCAAGCGTCGATGTGTTCATCGAAGAGCTGAAGCGGCTGTATGACGCATTCACGCCTGAATACGCCGAGGCCGAGTGTGGCGTGCCCGCGGCGACTGTGGTGGAGGTAGGTCGGCTGATCGGACAGGCGGGGGCGCGCTTCTGTTCGCACACCTGGCGCGGCGCGGCCAGCGCGCACCTGGGAGGCTGGCAGGTCTCGCGCTGCCTGATGCTGCTGCACGCGCTGACGGGCAGCTTCGGCACCGCGGGCGGCTGCCTGCCGAACGCCTGGAGCAAGTACAAGGCCAGCCTGATCAACGTGCCGCCGCCGCAGAACCACTGGAACGAGCTGCACTGGCCGCGCGAATATCCACTAGCGCACTACGAGATGAGCGAACTGCTGCCGCACTTTCTCAAGGACGGCCGCGGACGGATCGAGGTGTACTTCACGCGCGTGTTCAACCCGGTCTGGACCTATCCAGACGGGTTCTCGTGGATCGAGGCGTTGCGCGACGAGGCGAAAATCGGGCTGCATGTCGCGCTGACGCCGACATGGAACGAAACAGCTTTCTTTGCCGACTACGTGCTGCCTATGGGCCATGGACCGGAGCGGCACGACCTGAACACCTACGAGACGCACAGCGCCACGTGGATCGCGTTTCGCCAGCCGGTGATGAAGGCGTTCGCGGAGGCGGAGGACGGCCCGAAGGCAGCGCGGCACGACGGCCGGGAGGGGCGTGCGGACGCGCGCGGCGCCCGCGGCGATTCGCGTGACGTGAATCCTGGGCAGGTCTGGGAGGAGGATGAGTTCTGGCTGGCGCTGACGTGGGCGATCGACCCCGATGGCAAGCTGGGCATTCGCAAGTACGCCGAGAGCCAGCAGCGGCCGGGCACGTTGCTCACCGCGGACGAGTACTACGCGTACGCGTTCGAGCGCGTGCCGGGCTTGCCCGAAGCGGCCAGCCGGGAGGGGCTGACGCCGCTGGCGTACATGCGGAAATACGGTGCTTTCGAGGTCAAGAAGTCGAGCGCGGATCGCCACGAGCGCCGGTTGACGGCGGCCGAGCTGGAGGGAGCCAGCGTCGATCCACAGACACGCGTGGTTCGCAAGGGTGGCACGGCGATTGGGATTGCACTCGACGGAAATGCCGCGGCGTCGGTCGAGGGTTTCGGAACTCCATCGCGCAAGCTCGAGTTCTACAGCGCGACGATGGCGGAGTGGGGCTGGCCCGAGTTCGTGCTGCCCGCGTACATCCCCAGTCAGGTGTATGAAAGCGACGGTGCTGTGGCCGTTGCGGGCGGACTTCCGGTGTCGTCGACTGGAAGCGTGGCGGCGGGCGCGGACGGCGGCGCGGGCGTGTCCGCGGTTCGAACGAATGACGAGAACGGCTTTTTCGTGCTGTTGCCGACCTTCCGCCTGCCGACGCTGATTCACACGCGCAGCGGCTCGGCCAAGTGGCTCAACGAGATTTCCCAGCGGAACCCGATCTGGATTCACCCGCGCGATGCGGCCCGATTCAAACTGAACACCGGCGACCTGGTTCGAATCGTGACCCGCATCGGCTGGTTTGTGGATCGCTGCTGGGTGACAGAGGGAATCCGCCCGGGCGTGGTCGCCTGCTCGCATCATCTGGGTCGTTGGCGGCGGCCGCAGGACCCGCCCAATTCGCGCTGGAGCGGCTCGGTGGTCCATATCGAGGAGATCGGCGGCGCCGGCAGCGGCCAGTGGCGTATCCGCCCGATCAGCGGACCGCAGCCGTTCGACTCGCCCGACCCGGACAGCCGGCGGATCTGGTGGCGCGACGGCGGTGTGCACCAGAACATCACCTTCCCGGTGCAGCCGGACCCGATCAGCGGCATGCACTGCTGGCACCAGCGCGTCCGGCTAGAGCGGGGGCAGGCCGGAGACGCCAGCGGCGACGTCTTCGTCGACACGAACCGGTCGATGGAGATCTACCGCGAGTGGCTGCGACGGACCCGCTGGCCGGCCGGCCCGGCGCCGCGCGCGGACGGCAAGCGGCTGCGCCGGCCGCTGTGGCTCAATCGCCCGCTGCGACCGCATGATGATGCGTATTGGGTGTAGCCACGGGCGCGCGCGACCGACCACGCGGCCAACATGCGCTTGCGGCTCAGCCCGCGTCCTCGAGCAGTTCCGGAAACAGCAGTGCCAGCACCATGGTACGCGCGTTGAACAGGGCATGAACCAGCGCGCAGGTCCACAATGACCCGTAGCGCACGCGCAGGTAGCCGAGCAGCAACCCCAGCGTCGCCAGTGGCAGAACAACCTGCGGCTGCTGCACGTGAACCAGCCCGAACGCCGCCGACGAGAGCGCCAGCGCCAGCCAAGGGCTGTCGAGACCTCGCAGCAGGCCGGTAATGAGCAATCCGCGGAAGAGCGCCTCTTCCAGGAGCGGGGCGATGATGACGGCGGATACGACGAGCTGGGCGGCCGCCAGTGGCACGTTTCCCCCGTCGCGCAGGATCAGCAGCACGAAATGCATCGGCGGTTCAGCCTGCGGCTCGACCCAGCGCCAGAGCAGCTCGCAGAACTGGAGTTGCACATACGCCAGCGGCAGGATCGCCAGCGTCGCGAGGATGGCGGTCCCGCACAGGCGCGCCGCCGAGTACCGTGGCGGCGCGGTCATGGGTCTGGGCGAACGCAGGATGAGGGTCCATGCGACGAGGGCTACGGCAAGCTTGACGGCGTCCTCAAGCAGCGCCCGTACCTGCCAGCCGGCCGGCAGGGCCCCGCCGGTCTCGCTGGGCGGACCGTACCAGCGGTTTCCGACCTCGCGCGCCGTGATTGAGAGCAGCATGTAGAGCAGAAAGAGGCCGGCGAAGGCGGTGAGTCCGGCTCCGCCAAATCGGTCCGGGTAGCCTGCCAGCGGGTTACGCAGCTCACCGCTGCGCATCCAGCGTACCAGCACGACGATGCCGACCAGCGTGCCAGCCGGAAAGCTGAGCGCGTCAAGCCAGGTCGTTAGTTCACGGGCAGCATCGAGCATGCCGACACGCGCCGAAGCGGCTCCTGACGCGCATGAATTCAGTGGTGACCGCGAGTCGCGGTGCGCCGCCGGCAAGACACGGTCTGCGCCGACGGGCTCACGCCGGTCCGGCCGGGCGCTCTCACGCGGCGCGCCGGCCCGGGGCGGTTTGGTTTCGAGCTACGAACTCAATCACTGCCGCCATCGGTTCCGCCGCCCGCGTCAGAAGTCGCGTCGCCGGTCGTCGGAGCCGCTTCGGCCTCGGCCGGCACAAAGCCGCTAGCGGTCGCGTCGGTCGCAGCGCCATCGTTGGGGTCCGGCTCGCGCGGGACGGCGGCGGATGCCTCGTTGCCAGCGACCGCGGCGACTCCGGCCTCAACCGGCTCGGCGGGCGGCCGTGGCGCGCCCTTGGGCGGAAGCAGGCCGGCGGCCCGGGCCTTATC
>CAYOHG010000348.1:0-4260 GCA_964403685.1 uncultured Planctomycetales bacterium | reverse complement strand
GTTGGGCACCGTCTGGGGGATGATCATCGCATTCAGCGACCTGGGCGCCGGCGGCGGCGAAGCCGGAGGCGGCGCCGGCGACCTGGCGCGCGGCATCAGCCTGGCGCTGGTCAATACCCTGCTCGGCCTGATCCTGGCCGTCATCGGGCTGGGCTTTTTCGGCGTCTGCCGCAACCGCATTGATGCGCTGACGACGCGCTCGCTGGTTGAAGTGCTGAATCTGCTGGAGTACTTCCGTCCGGCGCCCGGCGCGGTGCGACCCGCCGAGCTGCGGGCGGCGGAGACTCGGTCGGCCGAACCGCGCGGCGGCGAGGCCGCGCGCCTGCCGCAGATGCAGGGCGGCACGGCCTTCGCGGAGTAACGCTGTGTCGCTGCCGCGCCCTCCCCGCTCGGCCGGGCTGACGTTGAACCTCGCCCCGATGGTCGACGTCATGATGTGCCTGATCATCTTCTTTCTGCTGGCCAGCCGGCTGGTCAGCGCTCAGCATCGACCGTTGGCGCTGCCCTACGCGATCGCCGCGACCGACGTGCCCCGCAACGAGCTGGGGCGGCGCGAGGTGGTGAATGTGCGCGCCGGCGCCGACGGAGCGGGCGCCGAATACCTGGTCTTCGTCTGGGACGGCCGCCAGATCGCCGAACGCACGCTGGCGCCCGCGGAACTTGAGCGGCACCTGCAACGCGAGGCCGCGCAGGCGGCCCGCGCCGGCCAGACCCTGCGCTGCGTGATCCGCGCAGATCGCGACGTTGCCTACGCCCACGTCGAGGCGGTCCTGCGCGCCTGCGGCCTGGCTCGCATCCAGTATGTGGTGCTCAGCGCCAACGCGGGCGAAGAGCCGGAGGGCGCCCCGTGAAACATCCGCTGCGCGAGCCGGCCGGAGAGCGCATCCCCAATCTCGCGCCGATGGTCGACGTAATCATGGTGATCCTGGTCTTCTTCATGCTGGGCGCGTCGCTGCAACTGGCACGCGAAGGCGTCCTGCAAACCGAGCTCGACCCGCGCAGCGGGCCGGGCGAGGGTGTCGCCATCGAGATCATCCCGACGGTGAAGATCGCGCTGGAAGACCTCGACGCCGGCCGGGCATGCAACGTCTACGTCGATGGGCAGCGCCTCGAAGACAACGCGTTCTCCGGGCTCTACGCGCTGCTGACGACTCGTCGCACCGCGGGCGTCGACCCGACCAACCCGGTCGTGATCAGCGCCCAGCCAGCCGTCCGCTGGCGCCTGGTGGTTAAGGCGATGGATGCGGCCGTCCGGGCGGGGTTCAAGAACGTGCAATTCGCCGTGCATCTGGGCGGCGGGGCGGCTCCGGAGTAGGCCATGCGGGCCCGTGTTTGCGCGCGGCAGGTGCGGATCGGCGGCGATGGCCTACGGGTGCCGATGGCCGGCTCTCCGGCGGCGGAATTCTGCCGGCACGGCGGCCAGGAGGCGATCAGCCGACTGCGCCCGCTGCGCCGCGCGGCTGGAGCGGCCGTTGTACTTATGCTGGCCACATTGGCTGTCGCCCAGGAGTTGCCGGTCAGCCCCGAACTGGAGCGAATGGTCGCCGACGGCATGGTCGAGGCACTGGAGGCGCGCTTCGGTGCGTCGAACACGGAGGCGGAGCTGCGCCTGCTGGCCCTGGCGCATGCCAACCAGGCGCTGGGCATCGGCGACGGCCCCACGCGGCGAATGGAGTTCGGCCGTTTTGAGCAGCGCGTGCAGCGCTGGCTTGAAAAAGTCGATCGCACGCCCGACAGCGAGCGTGAGCGCCGCGGCTTGAATCGCGCCCGCGCGAGACTCGAAGCGGCGCAGTGGATCGCGACGCGCGCCGTGGCTCATGAGCTGGACGAGTTCACCAGCAGCGACGGCCGCGCCGGAGACCGCGATTACCTGCTGACGTGGCTGACGCAGGCGCGCGCGTTACTCGACGAGGCCGACGCCGCGCTTGGACCGGTGCTGGACGCCCTGGAGCGCGATCGCCGCGCGGTCGAGGAGCGGCTGCTGGTGATGGGTGCGTTCGAGTCGCTCGAGCAACTGCGCGTGGCGCTGCCAATGGAGCGGGCGTGGGCGTATCTGCGGCTCGGACTGGCTCTGCCCGCCGACGCCGACGAACGAGAGCCGCTGCTGCGCAGCGCCGAAACGCAGTTTCAGGCGCTGCACTCGGCGCGGCTCGGGCCGGACGCGGCCGCCCGCTGGGGACTGGGGCTGGCGCTGACATTCGCGGCCGTCGATCGCCCGACGCAGGCGACGTCGCAGTTCGAATTCGCCCTGAGCAAAGCCCAGGACGTGGCGTTGGCGGCCCGCATTCGCTTCGAGTGGCTGCGGGCCGAAACGCGCCGCGGGCGCTACGACCTGGCCCGCAAACTGGCCGATCCTTTCCGCCATCTCGACCCGGCCCGGCTGCCCGAAGACCTCGAGTCGGCCCGGTTCTGGATCAGCCTGGCGCAACTCTGGGACGCAATCGCCCTGCTGAGCGAAGCACGTGACCTTCGGGCGGCATCACGGAGCGATTCGGACCGGTTCGAACTGGCCGGCCGAACCCGCGAAATCGGAATGGCGCGCATCACCCGCCTGGCACGCCGCGGCCCGGAATGGGCCGCGCTGGTCGAGCTGTTCCTGCCCGATTTCGTTGATGCCGACACGCCGATCGATCGGCAATCGTCCGCCGAGCTGCTGCTATCCGCCCGTCGCTTGGCTGAGCAAGGCGATACGGCCCGCGGCCGCAACCTGCTGGAAGAAGCTTCCCGCCGCAGCGGGGTCGATCCCGAACTCAGAGGCGAGATCCTCACCGAGCTGGGATTGCGCCTCCACCGCGACGGCGACCTGCGCGCCGCCGCAGCCCGATTCGAGCAGTTGACCGATGAGCTGCCACAACATGCGTTGGCCGGCGATGCCGCCGAAAACGCGGTGCGAACCTGGCTTCAGATCACCCAGCAATCGCGCGCCGCGGGAGACGCCGGCCGGCTGGTGCTGGCGCTGCGCCGGCTGCTCGCGCAACATCCGCAGTCCGAACTGAGCGACGAGGCCGGCTGGTGGCTGCCGCTGGCCCTGCAATCCTCCGGGGATCTCGCCGCCGCCGGTGAGGCGTTTGCAGCCATCCCACCCGCCAGCGCGCATTGGGAGGAGGCCCAGTACCAGCAACTCGTCTGCCGGCGACTCATGCTGGAACGCGGTTCGGCCGACTCGGAACCGGCGACCGTCGCACGCGAACAGGAGCAGCTTGCCGGTGCATTTCTGGCCTACGCCGCCGAGGCAATCAAGCGCGCGGACACGCCAGACCCGGCGGCGCTCGTGGCGCGGCGGATGGCGGGCCGGGCGGTCCTGGACGCCGTCGAGCTGTACAGCACTCCGGGTGTGGATCGTGACGAAAAGGCGCTGGAGCTGCTGGCCAGCTTCGAGAAGGACTTTCCCGAAAGCACCGAACTGCCGCGCGCGCAGTCCCTGCGAATGACGCTGCTCGGCCGGCAGGGAAGCACCGGCGGTGTCGCCGCCGAGCTGCTGCGGCTGCTTCGAGAGACCGATGACCAGGCGTCCAGTGCGACTCTGGCGCGCCTGACGCAGTCGACCATCCAGGAGCTTGACGCCATCGAGCGTGGGGAGCGCCCGGCGGATGCGCGCGAGCTGGCCGCCGCGGCGCTGCCGCTGGCGCAGCGCCTTTTGGAGCGGCTGGAACGTGATGCGGCCGCCAGCGCGGCGCAGCGTGACGCCGTTTCCGCGGCGATTGCGAATATCGCGTATCACGCCGGCGAATTCAGCCGGTCGACTGCCGTGTGCGAGGGCCTGCTGAAGTCCGCCCCGCGAAACGGTCCGGTGCTTCGCTTGCTGGCGCTGAACCGAACCGCCGAACTCGGCACGGGCGCCGACGCCGGGCGTATCGACGTGGCGCGGCAGGCCTGGGCGGCACTGTTGCGCGATGCAAACCTGCGCGCCGCGCGTCCGCAGCGCTACTGGGAAGCGCGCTGGCATCTGCTGGAGCTGACGCTGCGCGGCGGCGATGCCGACGCGGTGCGCAAGGCGCTGGCAGCCGAGCGGGCGATCAGTCCCGATTTCGGCGGCCCGCCGTGGCAGGAGAAGTTTGCCGAACTGACGCGGCGCGCGGGTGTGCCCAGCTCGCAACCGTAGCGGCCCGCTTCCCATGGAGCCCAGCCGCCCTCGGCTGTGTCTCTCCCGCAACGCATGGAGCCCAGCCGCCCTCGGCTGTGTCTTTCCCGGGACGCATGGAGCACAGCCGCCCTCGGCTGTGTCTTTCCCGGGACGCATGGAGCACAGCCGCCCTCGGC
>CAYOHG010000347.1:0-4270 GCA_964403685.1 uncultured Planctomycetales bacterium | reverse complement strand
CGCGACCATTCCGGGCAAGGTGGCGACGGCGACGCCGCCGGCGTTGGCGCGCGACAGCATTTCGCCCAGCCCGCGCGTGGCCCCGCCGTCGAGCATCAGCAACGGCAGGTTGACCACCAGCAAAGCGGCCATGGCGGGGAACAGCGCGATCGCCACGGCCGGAGCGTGGGCGCGCGGCGTGGCCTGAAACGCCTGCGCGGTGATGATGATGCCGATGTACATGACGATTGCGGCGCCGGCCTCGATCGGGATGAGCGCCCCCAGCAGCGCGCCCAGCCCGTACAGAAAACAAACGGTGAAAAAAAGCCCGTTGAGGATCGAGTAGCCGGCCCGCGCACCGAGCGCCTTCCAGCCCGGATGCCCGATGTAGATCGTCGTAGGAAAGCACGAGCCGAACAACGCCGCGGCGATCGTGCCGATTCCGTTGACCGCCAGCGACGGTCCCGTGTTGAAGCGGTCGCCGCCGGCTTCGGCGGATTCGATGTTCTGCAGCGAGCCGAGCGCGTTGATCAGCCCCATCGGAATGGAGACGGTCAGGAAGCGCCAGAGCAGGTCGCCGCTCTGCAAGACCTCCCAGATCTCCGCGCCGCAGAAATAGGGCACAATCCAGCCGCGTTGCTGCCACGCTTCCGCCACGGCCGTCGCGCTCATCACAGGCACGACGCCGAACCACTCGCCGCACGCCGGTGTGGAGATCAGCCAGGCTGCGCCGCTGCCCAGCAGGACGGCCAGCAGCCCGCCGGGCAGGTGCAGCGGAAAGCGGTAGTGCGCGAAGTACGCCAGCAGCAGCACGGCCAGCGGGGCCAGCCCGATCAACGGTCGCGCGTAGATTCGAAAGGCGAAGTCCGATGCGATGAAGGTGATGCCCACGCCCGCCAGCACGCCCAGCAGCGCCGCGCGCGGGGTGATCCGCCGCAACGTCTCCGCGAAAAACGCGCTGAGGAACTCGATCGCGCCGCTCACCAGGCAAGCGAGCAGCCCGGCCCGCCAGGCCAGGTCGGCGGCGCGCTCGGCGCCCACCTGCGGCAGTATCCCCTGGTAGACGGGCGCCATGATGAACAACGCAAACGCGAAGACGCTGGGCGTGTTGATGCCAAAGGGCAGCGCTGTGCAGGTCGGGTTGCGGTCGCGCCGCGCGACGTAGTGGGCCTGGAGGCCGTAGAACAGATTGCCGATCAGCAGGCTGATGGCGACGCCCGGCAGCACCCGCTCAAAGACCACGCCGGCCGACATGCCGCACATCGCGGTGCACAGGAAGATGATCGTCAGCACCTGGACCAGGTTGTCGACCATCAGGCCGAAAAAGCCGTCGAGATCGCCGCGGGTCCAGATCGGATACCGAAACGGTGACGCGCTCATGCCGGGCTCCTGCGAGCCGGCAGCATAGCAGCCCGCGGAACATGTGGCACAGCCGTCCCCGGAGGTTCGGATGAGTAGTACAGGCGTACAGGCGCCCGGCCGGCGGCGGGTTTGCGCATGTGGCGCGAACGCCGCCGCGGCGCCCACTGCCCAGCGATCACGGTACTCCGCCGAGGATTGTGATCCGCGGCGGGCGGGCGCCGGCCAACTGGTTGCGGACGCGGTCGCGCGCCTGGATCGCATCCTCCAGGGCCGACTCGGATGCCGACAGCGGCAGGCGAATCTCGCGCTCGTAGCGCGCCACCATCGGCAGCCACCACATCCTCAACTCCGTCGCGCCAGCCCATCAGGCGGCGAACGAGTCGCACGATGCGCTCCTGCTCGGCGCTCACCAGCAGCTCGAACGGGTCCACACCCCTTGTACCGCTCTGCCCCGCCGCCGCCGCAGGTTTGGATCGCGGTGCGGCCGCCGCCGCGACTACGGATTCCCGCGGCGACGCGGCCACGACCAAGCGAGTAGTTGCGCGAACCCGGCGGAACTTACATCGTTCGCCATCCGGTCCACCGGGGACGCACGCCGCCCGGTCACGGCGCGGCGAAACAGCCCGTCGACAGAATCGCCTTCGCGCCGACCGTCGTGGGAGCGCGGCGAATCCGAACAGCAATGACTCGAGTCCAATGCCCCCAATCGCGCCGGCCGCCGGCATTCCACGTGGCGGCGGACGCCGCGGCTTCGGCCTGCCGGCTTTACTCGCGTCTCAGCCGGGGCAGCTCGTCCTGCCGGGGATACTGCGACCAGATCAGCAGTCGCCGCAGGAACAGCCGATCATCCTCGACCGCGCGGCGCACCGTAAGGCGCAGAAAGCGAAACGGCGGCCGGCCGCGCAGATCGAAGCCGGTCACCGACGGGTGCAGGTCATACGCCGTCACTGAGCCGCCGCGGCGCGTATCGTAGAGTTCGGCCCAGGCCTGCCCATCAAGCGAGGTTTCCCAGAGAAAGTCGGCAAAGCTCAGCGCCTTGCCGCGCCACGCGTATTCGACCATTTCCAGCAGCGCAGCCGTGACCGGCGCGCCGAGATCCAGCGTAACGGTCGAAGGATTCCGCGACAGGCTGGCCGCGCTGTCGAAGCCCGGCGTCTCGCGCAGCACGCCCTCGAAATCACGCCCGTCGATCCACGACGGTTGCTCGACGACCCGCGCCCGGCGCGCCAGGTTCTCGCAACGCGCCCACGCCTCGGGCGGAACATGGTCCGGCGGCTGCTCGCCGCGGAGTCGCGCCGACAGGATGCGCGCAAACTCACGTGTAAAAGCGGGCGTGTCACGGAAATCCAGGTGCGAACCGTCGCGCGCCAGGAAGCGCCCCAACACCGGGTAATCATCGGGGTGTATGCAGGTCGCCGTGGTGTTGGTCGCCAGCACGTCCCAGTACTTGTATCGCGGCCATTGCTCCTCCTCCCACTGCCGCGTGCCGCCGGTCGCGGGAAAATAGAAAAACACCACCTGCCCGCCGCGCCCCTGAATGCGCGCGACCATGGACTGAATGGCGGTCACGTCGGCCCGCCACTGCTCCGGCGATTTGCTCTGTGGATCACCCGGCGGAGGCTGCTCGGGACGTACATAGGCCGGCAGGTCGAACGTCTTGATCAGCGTGAAATCGCCGCGCTTCGAACGGTCGGCGAATAACCGCGTATGCGCTGGCTTTGGCCAGGTCCTGGTCTGAAGGGCCTTCAGCAATTGCCGCGGTGAGAACTCCGGCCGACGAAAGGCGAAGAGCTGATGTAATCGAAGCTGCAGCCATTCCTCAACGATCTGCGAGATGGTGCTCCGTTCGTAACATCGGATCGCGGCTGCCGCGGCGCCAGCCGCCGGATCGCGCTTGTAGAACGCCGTCGGCCAGACATCGCAGACCACCAGCCCGCGAAACCCAGACGAATTCGCCAGATGCTCCAGGATCGGCAGGCACAGGCAACCGTCCATCGCGAGCTGCACCGGGCGGTATCCGGTCTCGCGCTGGAACGTCGGCAGATCGATCCCAAGCTGCATGCGCGAAGCGCCCAGCAGCGCCGCCTGGTGAGGATCATTCGACCGCAGCGTGCGGCGCGTCATCGCCCAGAGATTGTTGTCGTCGACCAGTGCCGACGTGAACCCCCGGCCGCGCCAGTAGACTTCCCAACCGCCCAGCACCAGCAGCGTGAGCACCAGCGCCAGCAGGCCGGTGGCCGCCCAGCGCCCTTGCGGCATGCGCTGTTCAGAATTGGAAATAGATGAAGGCACGTTCATCTCCGGGCGACAGCGCCAGCGCCACGACGAGCGCCGCCAGAAGCACTCCGCGTCCCCACCAGGGCAGCCACGCGATCGCGGCCTCCAGGCTCGAATTCCGCATGATCCAGTGCGCCGTCAGCGTGACCGCGGTCAGCCCCAGTGTCCAGTAGACCTCACTCGTCGTCAGTCGGTAGAGCTCGGGCTGCGACCAGTTTCGTTCCATCGGCTGCCCGGTGAGCATCGCGCCAAGCTGACCCAGCGCCAGTTCCAGATTAATCGCGCGAAAGAACACCCACGTGATCAGGACCAGGAGGTAGGTCAGCACGCCCAGCCCGATGCGCACGAGGACGTGCCGAGCCATGCCCAACGTGCCGAACCGACCGACCAGCAAGCGCTCACCGGCCAGGTAGCAGCCGTGCAGCCCGCCCCAGATGACAAACCGCCAGGACGCGCCGTGCCACAACCCGCCCAGCAGCATGGTCAGCATCAGATTCAGGTAGGTCCGCGCGACACCTTTTCGGTTGCCCCCCAGGGGAATGTAGAGGTAGTCGCGCAGCCAGGTCGAGAGCGAGACGTGCCAGCGCCGCCAGAAATCGGAGAACCCGACCGCCGCGTAGGGGAACCGGAAGTTGTCCGGCAGCCAGAACCC
>CAYOHG010000346.1:2690-4273 GCA_964403685.1 uncultured Planctomycetales bacterium | reverse complement strand
GCGGCGGCTCCGCGTCTTCGGCGCGCGCCGCCGGCGGCGCCACCAGCACCAACAGCGCCATCATCCAGACCGCGCCAAGCGTCCAAGCCGTTCGCATCGGGAAATCTCCTGCCAGATTCAAGCAACGCGGCCTCGCCGGGCCGCATGGATCGCGCTCCTGGCCGTCCATATTATACGAACTTGCGCCCATTGAGGTTGCGGCGGATCCGCGCCCGACCGGCGCGGAGATCGCCATGCCGAAATCCGAACTTCCGCCGCTGCGGGCCTGTATTTTCGACCTCGACGGCACCCTCCTGGATTCGCTGCGTGATATCGGCGAATCGCTGAACGAGTGCCTCGAACTGCTGGGGCTGGCGACCTTCCCGATCGAGCGTTACCGGTACATGGTTGGCGAGGGGATCATCAAGCTCTGCGAGCGCGCCTTGGCCGGCCGGCATGCGGAGCTGCTGCCCCGGCTGATCGAGCTGTCGCGTGCCCGCTATCGGACACGCCCGGACCGGCACACCCGGCCCTACGAAGGTGTGTCCCAGCTCGTTGCGATGCTGCGGCGAGGCGGCTGGCCGCTGGCGGTGCTGTCGAACAAGCCGCATGACATGACCACCCTGCTCGTACAGCGCTTCTGGCCCAACGGCGAGTTCGCACACATCCAGGGCTACGTCGCCGAGGCCGAGCGCAAACCCGATCCGACCCTCGCCCTGAGACTTTGCGAGCGACTGAAAGTGCCCCCCGGCGAAGCGGCCCTGATCGGCGACACCCCCACCGACGTATTGACGGCGCAGCGCGGCGGCCTGGTCTCACTCGCGGTGAGCTGGGGCTATCGGCCGGCGGACGAACTGATCGCGGCGGGCGCGACCATCATCTTCGATCATCCGGGCGATCTGGCAGCCGCGCTGTGTCGCGAAGCGTGATCGGCGAGACAGCGGGCGATTACGCGCTGAAACAGGTCCGAGCGGGCCGGTAAGCCGGATTCTGTTCCCGACCGAAGTCGGGCGACGGCCATTCATCTGGGCCCGGCGTTGCCGTCGGGCTCAAGCACCCTACCCGGGGCTGGCCGTGCCGCGCCCGGCGGTCGCCCGCCGGGAGGCACGGAATTCGAGCCGGGTCGGCTCTCGCCCCTTACTTGGGCTTGCTGGCGGTGGGGTTTGCCCTGCCGCGACTGTCACCAGCCGCGCGGTGCGCTCTTACCGCACCGTTTCACCCTTGCCTGTAATGCCGTCTCGAGGGCGGCAACCATCGGCGGTCTATTCTCTGTGGCACTTTCCCTGGGGTCACCCCCGGTGGCCGTTAGCCACCACCGAACCCTTTCCAGTCCGGACTTTCCTCGAACGAACCGCCGCGTCGACAGGTCGCCGAACGCAGCGCTCGCGCGCGGCCGTCTGGCCCGCTCGGACGCGCTGGATGATACCACCGCGATGGACGGGGCGCCGGTGGCGATTCCGGACGCACGCGTGTCCGCCGAACCGCGTGCCGCGATTGGGGATTATCAGTCGCAGCGCGGTCGGGTGCGCGCGGTGCGGCGCCGCGACGAGGATAATGTAGTTTTTGATTGACTTTTCGCCACTCGCGCTGATATGGTCGCGTTC
>CAYOHG010000346.1:0-2590 GCA_964403685.1 uncultured Planctomycetales bacterium | reverse complement strand
CCCGGCGCCCGCGGACGTTTCCGAGGACGCCCTCGAGAGCGACGACACGATGTACTTCTTCGAGGAGCAGACCCGCGTTCTGCCTGACGATCTCGCCGTCGACATCGTCGACCCCGGCGTCTACGACCATCCAGCGGACCTGGTGAACGCCTTCCTGCCCGCGGGTGCGTTCGTCACCAGCTACTTCGTGCACGGCGACAACGACAAACGCAACCCAGGCGTGCCGCGCCTCGAAGGCTCCATCACCTTCGATCAGCGCGTGCTGGGCATCATCGTCAGCAGCGAAAAACTCACCGGCAGCGACCCGATCCTCGGCAACCCCGGAACGATCTATACGACCGGCGTTCCCAACGATGCGCAGCGCGGGGCCGAGCTGATTGAGTGCCCGATCGAACTGAGTGCCGACCGGCACACCGTCTATGTCTGCACGCTCTCGTTCCTGGAGCGCGATCAGATCCGCATTATCACCGAGGTCCCCGAGCCAACGAGCTGGGCGCTGCTGCTGCTCTCGACCGCGGCGTTCATGCGGCGCCGCTGACCGGTACCTCGACCGCCTTCCACCTCCTCTGGAAAGCGAGAACTCCCGGGCGTCGCCGACGGCGCCCGGGAGTCGTTGCGTCGAAGAGAGGTTCGAGTTTCTACGCCAGCCGGCGACGCAGCGCCGCCAGCGCGCTCAGGCCCAGTCCGCCCAGCAGGGCGGCCGCGGGCGCCGGCACCACCGCGATCAGCATGTCCTGGGCCCCGCCGGTCATGCGTCCGGCGGAATCCATCCTGTTGTACATGTTCAGCACGCGTACATTGCCGATGCCCTGCGGCGCGTGGGCGTCGGCCCAGGCGATCAGATCGCCGACGGTGGCGCTGGGTGCCATGCCGATCCCGAACACGTCGCCGATGACGTGCGACGAGTAGTTGGCTTCCTGCTCGATCGTCCAGACGGCCTTCTGCATCGCATCCGCGCGGGCGTTGTTGTTCACCGAGCCGGCGAAACGCGTGTACAGGTAAGCGGTCCGGCGGTCCAGCGGGTCGGGATTACCGCCGCCCACGCCGCCGCTGATCGCCGCGGTGTTGACCTCGACGTAGTACGTGCCGCCGTCGCGCACGTATTCATTCATTTCCAGGCAGTAGCTGCGGAACTGCGTGCCGGGCGCAAACGAATCAAAGCCGTCGACGACGGTCAGGATGAACTCGCCGCCGGGCGTGCTGCCGAAGCTGTTGGCGTTGAGTCGAACCTGCCCGGCGAATGCAGCCGAGGAAGCGAGCAGAGCAGCGATGAAGGCGAACTTGCGCATCGAATCATCCCCCCGGCCCGTTGGCGGGCCTCGTTGGTTCCTCGCAGATCGGCGACCGCGCCGGTTGCCGCGCTGCGATCGCCCGTGGTTTCGAGCGACAGGCTGCCCAGCGCCGGTCGGCGCCCCCGATGAGCAGCTTGACGGACTCTAGGAAGCCCCGCCCGGCGGGATCAAATGGCAAACGCGCGGCGTCGCCGAGCCGGGTCCGAAGAAACACCGTATCGGCAGTACGGACCGATAGGCGCGGCCGCAGGGGATGCGCGCGGTCGCTTTTTGCGGGATAAATCGCCCCCTCGGCGAAGTGACGCACTCAGGATTCCGTGATTTCTCGCGGAAAGGAACGGGCGGCCGATATCAAAGCCACAGCGGGCCTATCGCCGCGCGACCAGCTCCGCCGCCACCACCTTCGGATTCGACGTCCGCGCGTTGCGCAGCGTACGAAGCAGGGTCACCAGCGCGAAGCCGGCCGCGAGGAACTCGTTCTGGAAGGTCACGCCTTCCTGCGCGCCGGCGATTCAGGCAAACCAGTTGGTCGGGCTGCACGCCTGCTCGGCCGGAAGCGGCGCGGTCAGAACCAGCTCGGCCACCCACGCGTTGCCGCCCGGCCGCACGACCCGGGCCAGCTCGCGGAAGATCGCCGCGCGGGCCGGGTTGAGGTTGAAGAGGCCGTTGACCCGGGCAACGTCGACCGACGCATCGGCCAGCGGCAGCGACTCGGCATCCGCGCGGCGCAGCTCAACGTTGACAGCCCCAGCTTCGGCCACGGCCTGCCGCGCTCGCTCCAGCATCACAGCGCTGAAATCAACGCCGAGGACGCGACCGGCGGGCCCGGTCCGCCGGGCGGCGATCAGCGTATCCAGCCCCGCGCCGCAGCCCAGGTCGAGCACCGCCGCGCCGGCGGGAATCTCGGCGAAAATCGCGACGTTCGAGACGCCGGCGAATGCCTCGACTGCCGCCGCGGGAAGTTCATCCAATAGCGCCGCGGGATATCCAACGCTTTCGGCGAACGCCCGGCCGACCGGGAACGGGTGCTTCTCGTTCGGCGCGCGGGCGGCGGCGGAGTAGGCGTCGCGGACACGGTCGCGAAGTGAATTCCGCTGCGGCACGGCGACTCCTCTCTCGAGCTGACGATGCGAGCGTTGAACAGCCATCGGCTCGCGAACATAGCCTATCGCGCCAAGTCCACCCCCCGCGCGCGCGCCACGCGCAGGGCTTCATCATACCCCGCGTCGGCGTGGCGAATGACGCCCATCGCCGGATCGGCGGTCAGCACGCGCTGAATACGCCGGTCGGCCTCGGGC
>CAYOHG010000345.1:0-4274 GCA_964403685.1 uncultured Planctomycetales bacterium | reverse complement strand
GGCGCTCAGCCCGACCACGCGCACGCGACCGTCGAGCGCCGCGGCGACGTCCAGCGCCGCCCGCCCGATCGAGCCGGTCGAACCCAGAATCAGCAGCCGCTTGGCCATGGATCGTGGACTATAGCAGGCCCAGGCGCTACGGGGTATGAGTGACGCCGGCCATCGGCCGGCCCGATCGCAGTCGCGAACTCGCCGAGCGTTGGGCACGTAGACTGACCAGACGCGCCGCGACCCTCATGCATCCGCGACCGCTGGGCGGATCGGCCCGGCAACACCGCCCGCAAGGGCCCCCGACGCGTCTGCCGCGCCAGCGGTGTTCAACGGGGGCGGTGTCTCAAGATGAAACTCGGGCACCATGATGCGCAGCCGCTGGCGCGCGTTCTCACGCGTGAGCGATTCGGCGTCGTGCAGGAGCGTGTCGATGGCGGCGACGAGCGGCTCCCACGGCTCGGTGCGGCGTTTCCAGATGCCGATCTTCGGGTGCGGGGTGCGGGAAACGTCCTCGCCCTGAATGAGGAGCTCCTCGTAAAGCTTCTCGCCGGGGCGCATGCCGACATACTTGATTTCGATCTCCTCACCGGGGCGGAACCCCGAGAGCGTGATCAGGTCGCGGGCCAGGTCGACGATCTTCACCGGCTCGCCCATGTCCAGGACGAAGACCTCACCGCCATGCCCCATCGACCCGGCCTGAAGGACGAGCTGCGCGGCCTCGGGGATGGTCATGAAGTAGCGCACCATTTCCGGGTGAGTCACGGTGACCGGGCCGCCGCGGGCGATCTGCTCCTTGAAGATCGGCACCACGCTGCCGCTGCTTCCCAGCACGTTGCCGAATCGCACCGTGACGAACTGGGTCGCGACGCGCTCGTTGAGCGCCTGGATGTACAGCTCGGCAACGCGCTTGCTGGCACCCATGATGCTGGTGGGGTTGACCGCTTTGTCAGTCGAGATCATGACGAACTTCTCGACACCCTGGCGGGCGGCGACGTCTGCCACCAGCCGCGTTCCGCCCACGTTGTTCTTGATCGCCTCGCCGGGGTTGTGCTCCATCATCGGGACGTGCTTGTGGGCGGCGGCGTGAAAGACGGCGCTGGGGCGGTACTGCGCGAAGAGGCGCTCGATCCGCGGCGCATCGCAGATGTCGGCGATGCAGGGAACGACTTCGACCTGCGGGAACGCGGCCCGCAGCTCGCGGTCGATGTCAAACAGGTTCTGCTCGGCCTGCTCCAACAGAATCAGCCGCCGCGGCTTGTACGCGGCGATCTGCCGGCACATCTCCGAGCCGATCGAGCCGCCGGCGCCGGTCACCAGCACCACGCGTCCGTCGAGATAGTGCGCGATGGCGTCGCTGTCGAGGCGGACCGGCTCGCGCCGCAGCAGGTCTTCGATCTTCACCTCGCGGATCTGCTGAACCTGGGTGCGGCCGGCGATCAGGTCGGCCAGCGCCGGCAGCGTCTTGAAACGCAGGTTGCAGCCGCGGCACAGCTCAACCACCCGGCGGATCTCCGCCGGCCGGGCCGACGGCATCGCGATCAGAATCTCATCGACGGCGTATTCGGCGCTGAGCGCGCGCAACTGGTCGAGCCCGCCGAGCACCTGCACGCCGTGAATCTGCGCACCCCACTTCGTGCGGTCGTCGTCCAGGAACCCGACCACGCGGTACTGCAACACCGGGTGCCGCAGGATTTCGCGCACGACGTTTTCGCCCGCGTTGCCCGCGCCGAGGATCAGCAGCTTGGGCGCTGCCCCCTCCGCCACCGGCTGCACTTCTTCGTGATACAGCCGCACCGAGAGCCGGGCGCCGCTGACCAGCGCGATCGTGCCGGCGAAATCAAGCAGCAATGCCGAGTCCGGAAAATCCTTGTCGCCGAACGGGTCGAACCGAAACTGCGGGAACCCCATCCAGCCGGCAATGACCTCGGCGTTGACCGCGCCGTAGTAGAGAATGAACACCCAGACAAACGCCAGCCAGCTCGCCTTGGTGACCTGCAACACGTCGCGCATGCTTACGTAGCGCCACGACGCGCGATACAGCCCCAGCGCCAGGAAGACCAGGATCTTGACCGCCACCACCAGCGGCATCATCGGCAGGCAGATTTGCAGCAGCCACTCATCGAACCGCCGGAAGTTGTACGCCAGCCCGAACGCCGCGACCCAGCTCACCACGAACAGCAGCACGTGCGCAACGACGGTCAGGCTCATGCGGTGGGTGCGCGCCCAGGCCGCCAGGGCCGAACCAGCGGTTGTCGATGCGGCGTCGCTCATGGTCGAACACGTCGGGGTGAATGGAGCTCACGACCGCCGGGCAGGAACGCTGACACTACTGGATCGCTCCTGAAAGAGCTGTCGCGATTTCGCGGACGCGCGGGTCGACCTCGGCGTCGCTGGCCAGCGAACGGAACTTTTGCAGGGCCGCGCGCGCCCGACCCAGCTCCCCGAGCTGCCAGGCACAATAGGCCTGCAAAGCATAGGCCTCGGCCGAAACGCCCGCGTCCTCGCCAACCCGCAGATTCCGCCGAAGCTGGTCCTGCATGACCGTCCGGTCGCCGAAGTACTGGTCCACCGAGGGGATCTTGGCGAACACACTGCCGTCGTGTGAAACCGCCGACTTCAGGCAATGCGTGGCGACGATCTGCTGGTCCAGTTCGAGCGCCACGTGCAGCCGCAGAAGCGTGCCCAGTGACCAATCCGGGATCAAGGCGAGCTGAATGTCCAGCGACTCAGCCAGCGCCAGCACCTCGGTTGTAGCCCCGTCCGGCCGGCGGACCATCGTTTCGCGGAACGCCTTGATCACAACCTGCCGCCGTTCTTCAAGCTCGCGGGCCCGGTCGTTTTGCATGACCTCCGCGGGAGGCGCGAACTGTTGGCCGGGCGCGAGCTCCGGCCGCGCGCTGGGCGGCGGCGTCAGCTCGAAGTAATCCTCAAACGACGAGCGGGCCTGCTCGGGCACGAAATAGGGTTCGTCAGACATCCGCATCATGCGAATCCTGCCGCCATTCCACGGCGCCGTCAGGCTCAGGAGCGAACCAAGCCCGGACACCTGCCTTGCAGCATAGGGATTCGAACCGGTTCCCGGAGCGCCGCCGCCAATCAGCCCCACATACGACGGTGTCAGAGCTTGAGCCGCAGCCACCCGCCCGCCACCGAACCCGGCAAAACCCCTTGTTCTAGCATTAGTTGCGACGCGCGAGCTGCGCGGCAGCCCGCTCACGCTAGAACGCGTCGCGACCCCACCCACGCGACCGACGCGCGCCGACGGAGTGTGCAGCCCGGGGTTGTTGTAGCTTCGGTTGGTGTACTGCCCGGCCGCGGGCCACGCGATCACCAGCGACAGGAACACGGCACTCCAGGGGACTAGACGCCCTGACATGCATCCCTCCATCCGGCGGGTCGCGCCCGGCAGCCCGCTATAGTCTACAGCCGCGATCCAGCCATCCGCAAATGCCGACTTGCGGGCGCTGCGCCGCGTCCCCGATTCGACCGGCGCGCGCCGAAGGTGAACCGCGTTTGTCGGGGTTCGCATTGACCGGCCCGTGCACTCTGCGTACGCTTGCATGGAGGCAGGGTTCAGGGTGGGCCTGCCGACCCGCTATCGGACTTATCGGCACGCCCGGCGAGCGAGTTCTGACATGCGTATCACTCGAATCTCGTTGGCCATTCTTCTGTTCACCGCCGGCTGCGGAACCACTCCCGAACCAGATCCTAATACCGCAGAAGAGCCGAACTCCGGGCAGGCTCCGCCGCCAAGCGTCCAGACCGCCGGCGGGTCCGTCCGCGTGCAGATCATCAACAACGCCTCGAAAGTCGCCAACACCAGCACGACAATGGATTTATCCGGCGTCCGCGTGCATGTCACGCAGCGCCGAATCAACGCTGGCGGCGGCGCGATCGTCGTCGGCCCCGACCGGGCCGACTACGTCGTCATCGATGCCGCGCTCGAAGGTGCTACGACCGATGACCTGCCGCCCGCCGCCTTCGCCTTCGGTCAGGACTTTTCCGCCGGCGCAGTCGTTCGCTTCGTCATCGATCAACCCGCCGACCCCAACGACACCACCCGCCCTCCGCCGGACAACACGAACGCCAACACGAATGAGAATGACAACGCCGGTGAGGAGCCCAACGAGGAACCTCCCCCGCCGCCGGTTCTCACGCTGTCGCTGTTCGGCTTCGACGAGCCGCGCGCCGTCGCCGCGGGCGAGGTGATTCCGTTCACCGTATCAGCGACCGGGCTGACCTCCGCCGATGCCAGCCTCAGAGTGTTCGCCGACGCCGACGGC
>CAYOHG010000344.1:0-4290 GCA_964403685.1 uncultured Planctomycetales bacterium | reverse complement strand
CTCCACAACCTTACCTTGCCACTTTCCCCAGGAGAGCAAGGCTCAGCATTCCACCCAAGAGCAGCGTCGCAGCGCCCGGCTCGGGAACTGCCGCGAACGCGTCGATTTCAATCCATCCGTCGCCGAGCGGCTCGACACGGACGTATCTCACTTCCGAAAAGCCAGACGGGGCGATGTCGATCGGTGTGCCGCCGCCGGAACCGTCATACAAGGCCAGGGCGCCGGCGTATGAAAGCCCGGCGAAGTCGGCGGGCGTCAGGGCCGGGTTCATCGGCCGGGTGAAATCCGTCGGGATCGAGCCGGGCACGCCATCGAACGGTCCCGAGTCCAGGTAGCCCTGTGTTGGGAAGACCCCCTCGGTTACCGGCGCCAGGGTGAACCAGTTCGTGCCCTCCGGGCTGATCGAAATCCGCATCGGATCGGTGCCGAACATGGCCGCCGTCGGACCGATTCGCCCATTTGGAAAATCGACATCAATGAAGCCACCGTTCCCGAAGATCAGCAGATCGACGCCGTAGAGGTTCGACGGATCGTCGGTGACGGGATTTTCGAACTCGACTTCGAGCCAGCCTCCGGGACCGACCTGAACGATCTCGTCGGTCCCGAATGGGGGGCTGAACATCGACACGACGCTGGGAAATGCGCCCTCGCCGGTGAAGCGCTCCGGCTGTCCGAGGGTGACGCCCGGCGACGTGTACGCGGGGTCGGCTCCGCCGGGGCTGTAGCTGACGACGGCGTCAGCCCACGCGTCTGACGTGCCGAAGGCATGAACCGGCGATGACAGAAACAGGCTCGCACTCGCGAGCGCGAAGAGACGATCTGGACGGATTCTCATTTCTTCCCGCCTCCCATCGTTGTACGCGCGCGGCGCAGCAAGCGACGCGCGACGAAGGAAGCCGTCGAACGGAGGCAGGCGGACTGTGCGCGGATCGCGAGGTTGGACGCGGCTCCGTTGCGTTGAAACCGGTCGATGCGCACAGGCGATGCGCGCTGGCCGAGCTTGGGTCGCAAGAGCGGATGAGGTCGCGAGCGCGAACATGCCGGGCAGCCTCTCCCACGAAGGCTTCCGAACCTTGAATGCTCCGGCAGGTCTTCTGACTTCCGGGCGAGTCCTGAAAGCGCACACGAACGGTGCGTCGGACACCTACTCACCGCGCCTTCTCGGCCGGCCTGCGGCCAATGGCAACGTCGCGGCTTTCGTTCCCGGTCACAGCGGCGGGGCCGTTCCGGATTTGAACCGGATTCCCTATTCTCTTGCGCGCTCCGAGCGCACAAACACCGGAGACCAGACGTTAGTTTACCACGTCGTCATCGGGGTGTCAAAACCGATTAGCATGCAGCTCGCTTCCGCTGGCTACGAGAAGCGCCTTCTGCCGCCAACAGTGCCCAAGTCTCAGTCAACAATCGACATGCGTCGAACAGGGGATCCGGGCGACGCGGGGAGATTCCGTTTCGGCTACGATTCCCGCCGGCGTGCCAGCGCCACCCAGCTCAGCAACCCGCCCACCACGAGTGCCGTTCCCCCGGCCATCAGGCCGACGCGCTGCTGGCGCCGCTGAAACTCCGACCACGCCACGCCGTCGTCGGGCCCGGCCGCGCCCGGCTCGAAATCGCGCCGATACAGCACGCGCCCATCCCGGTCGTAGACGATGACGCCGCCTTCCTCGCCGTCCGAAATGATGGCGTTGCGGTGCTCGGGCTCGAGCGCGAGATCGGCGGTACGCAGAGTTTCGTCCTGCTGAACGTCGCGCACCCAGAAATGGTGCAGACCGTTCCAGAGCATCTCCGACTTTCGGTGCGAGACCGATACGATCGCCTCGATCGGGAAGCTCGCGCCATTGACCGCGCGCGTTTCGAGCACCTGCAACTCCCACGCGCCAATGATCTCACCACGGAGCGTTGCTTCAACCAGAACGCGCTGGGGCGTGCCATCGTCGGCAAGGTCCAGCTCGTAGCGGTGCTCGAAACCGTTCATCGGCACCAGCACCTCGTATGAGTTCGTGCCATCGCGCGAATCTCGCGGAAGAACCTCGAACTCGTCGAAGAGCCGCACCAGGTTGAGCTGTGGAATGGTGCTGTCGGGGAGGTGCAGGTCGAAGACGAACAGGATCGGGCACCACTGATAGCGCAGCAGGTCCAGGCTGCGTGTGTTCACCACCCAGCGGGTCATGCCTTCGCGTGTCGGCTGCTGATAGCGACGAACCAGCCGGCCCGCGACGATGGATGTGCGACTGGCGGCGTAGGCGCCCTCGTCGGTGAGCTCGTCGTGCAGGACGTCGGGACGGACGATGTACAGCCGATCGTGAAACTCGACCTCCTGCGTCGGCTCCCACAGGGAGCTGTCCAGCGGCGAGGCGTCCAGCGGGAAGTGATACTGCGTGTAGACCAGATCGACGACGAGGCGGTCCAGTCGGGCGGCGCGATCGTGCAGCCGGACGGACATTTCCTCCACCGGCAGCGGCCCCGACACGCTCGCAAGCAGTAACCAAAGCACCACGGCTATTCGCTCCTGGCCGGGCGCATCAAGGCGCCTCGGAGGTTTGATGATTCGGCGGGCGACAGCTCGCCACGTTGCACGACGGCCCCGCCCACACCCCGTTGATGCACCGCCCGGTGGACGGATTGCACTCGCCGGAATAGAGGCTGCCACAGGCCACAATCGGACCCGGCGCGCCGCAAACGCTCGAATAATTGACTTTCATGCACAGCCGCAGACCGTTGCCGGCGGTGCCGTCGCAGAAGCTGCAACCCGACGCGCCGGTATGGCAGCCCGCGCTGGCCTCGCCGCAGCTCAGGTACTCGACGCAGGTGGTCCCGGGAACCGGCCGGGCGTCGCCGGCGCGCGTATAGCGCTCCAGCAGCAGCAGCCCCGACAGGGCCAGCACGAACCCGGCCAGCAGTGTCTCAGGCCTTCGCCGCACAACAACTCTCCGGCCGGTCGGCATCCGGCGTTGAGCGCGAAAGCGCCAGCCCCGCCGCGGCCACAATCAGCACGCAAAGCCCCAGCAGGATCAAGTGTTCCACCTGTGCATCGTGCGTCAACCGCACGCCGAAGCAGTTGCACGGAACGGGATCGCCGGAGACGGCCCGCGACAAGTGCACAACGGCGAAACCTGCCGCCAGGGCCCCCGCCGCCACCCAGCCCACCCGCCGGGAGATCGGCCCGATCAGTGCCAGCGCAATCGCGATTTCGGCCAGGGGCATCGCGCTGGCGGCCACCGGCGTCAGCACCGCCGGCAGCAATCCGCTGCGCGACAGCTCGCTGGCGAACTCATCCTGCACGAGTTTCTGAATGCCGGCGTACGCAAAAACCACGGCCACGCAGACGGCCGCGAACGCGCCGCCGGGACCCTCTCGAAACCACACCGGACACGCTCCCTCAGACTGGATACCTGAATGTCGTGAATCGCCGGCACAGTGTCAAGAGGTAATTCGTGGCCGCTCCATGATGGCGCGGCGGCGCGGGGCGACCCGCCGGCCACGTCGTCTATGTCTCCGCTTCGCAGAGCGTCGCGCCTGCGGCCACCAGGTGCCCCGGGCCGGTGCGCCGCACACCCGCTGGCCACTCTCGCTCCGGCGCGTACCACTCGGCCAGCACGTCCAGCCAGTCGCGTTCACAGCGTGTCCGAATAAACGCGTCGCGCACCGCAACGCCCGCCGGGTGCAGCTCGCTGTACTTGATCCCGAACTTGCGCATGACGCGCGTCGCGGTCGTGCCGCCGTACGCTTGCAGCGCCAACTCGAAATGCGCGCGGATCACCCCGCCTTGCTCCGCAACGCCGGGCGGCGCGGGCAGCGGCTCGCCCCGCAGCAGCGCCCGGCACTCGGCAAAGATCCACGGGTTGCCGATGCAGCCGCGCGCCACGGTGACACCATCGACACCCGTCTGCTCCAGCATTCGCACCACGTCGCTCGCGGTGAAGAGGTCGCCACTGCCCAGGAGGGTGACGCGCGGGGCGTATCGTCGCAGGCGTTCGAGGAACTCCCAGCGGCTCGGACCGACGTACTTCTGCTCGACGGTCCGGCCGTGCACGGTGATCGCCGCCAGGCCGCGCTCAATCGCGTAATCGAAAATCTCGAAGAAGTTCCGCTCGCTGGCGGGCGAATCGTCCATCCCGCGGCGCATCTTGAGCGTGACGGGGATCGTCGCCGGCACGGCGTCGCGCACGCGGGCGATGATCTCGCGCGCCGTCGGCGGGTCGGAGAGCAAATAACCGCCCCGGCAGCGGCCGAGCACCTTGCGAACCGGGCAGCCGAAGTTGATGTCGATCACGTCGAAGCCGGCGGCGG
>CAYOHG010000343.1:0-4325 GCA_964403685.1 uncultured Planctomycetales bacterium | reverse complement strand
GGCGGGAACCGGTGGCGACTTCCAGTGTCCAATGTCGTGTGCTGGAGAACAGCCGTTCCCCGCGGCTGTGTGACGATTCAGGGAGCATGGCCGTGCCCGGCTGCGCTCTTCGACCAGCGCAATCGCCCGGCGGGGTGGGTACTCGCACCGCTGGACGGCGCATCGAAACTCGCGGAGGCTCACTCATGCACTCGCGCACCCGCCCGTTCCTCGTCAGAGTCATGCTCGCATCGATGCTGCCCTGGCTTGTCGTGCCAACGGCAAGCGCGCAGGGCAACGTTATTGTCCCGCACCCGCCGATCCTCCCGGATCGGCCGCCCGGACGAGTCATCACCACGCCGCTGGAGGTGCAGTATCAGCGTATCTACGCCGACCTGACCGACGGCGTCGCGGTGGTCGAGGTTCGCCAGACGTTCCGCAACCCGCTGCCGCAGATGGTCGAGGGGCAATACGTCTTTCCGCTGCCGGACGGTGCGGCGGTCGGCGATTTCGAGATGAAGATCGACGGCAAAGTGATGAAGGGCGAGGTGCTCGACAAGGATGCCGCCCGCCGGACGTATGCGGAAATTGTCCGCCGGACGCGCGATCCGGCGTTGCTCGAGTTTCTCGGCAACCGGCTGTACCAGACCAGCGTATTTCCGATTTCCGCCGGCGCCGCAGTCGACGTACGGTTGACCTACACGCGCACGCTTGACGAGCAGGGGGGGCTCGGGCTGTTTGAGCATCCGCTGCGGCCGCGTGGTGGCGCGGAAACCAGCAGCCTGATCGGCGAGCTGACGGTGCAGGTGAAGCTGAAGAGCACGCCGCCGCTGACGAGCGTATTCTCGCCGTCGCACAAGTGCGATATCCGTCGTAGCGACGATCACGAGGCGACCATCAGCTTCGAGCAGACGCGCGTGCGGCCGGACCGCGACTTTTCCCTTTACTACCAGCGTAAGGATGCGCAGTTCGGCCTCTCGCTGCTGACGCACCGGAGCCCCGGCGAGCCCGGCTACTTCCTGCTGCGCATTTCGCCGCGGGTCGAAATCGCCGCCGAGCAGACTCAGCCCAAGGACATCGCGTTCGTGGTGGATACTTCCGGCAGCATGGGCGGCGACAAGATCGCTCAGGCGCGCCGAGCATTGAAGTTCGCCATCCAGAGCCTCGCGCCGCAGGACCGGTTCAACATCCTGACCTTCTCGACCGACGTGCGGCCGTTCCGCGACGGGCTGGTGAGTGCGGAGGCCGACGTGCGCGCCGCGGCCACCGAGTTCGCCGAGCAGATTCAGGCCGCCGGCGGCACGAACATCAACCAGGCGCTGCTGCGGGCTCTGCGCGATCATCCGCGCGATCCGACCCGCCCGTACCTGGTTGTGTTTCTGACCGATGGGCAGCCGACCGTGGATGTCACCGACCCCGAGCAGATTCTCCGCAATGTCACCGGCGCAAACGCGGCGGGCCCGCACCAGGTGCGCCTGCACGTGCTGGGCGTCGGCAGCGACGTCAACACGCATCTGCTCGACAAGCTGGCCGAGGCCTCGCGCGGCGCGCGCGACTATTGCACCGAGACCGAGGACCTCGAGCTCAAGCTCAGCGCGTTTGTCACGCGGCTGGCCAGCCCTGTGCTGACCGACCTCAAGCTCTCGTTCGGGGGACTGAAGACGCACGACGTCTATCCGCGCGAGCTGCCCGACCTGTTCCGCGGCAACGACGTTGTCGTGCTCGGCCGCTACGAGGGCGGCGACCGTCACGCCGTAACGCTCGACGGCCGGCTGCTCGGCGACGCGCGGCAATTCAGCTTCGATGGCGACTTCTCCGCGGCTGGGCGCAGCAACGAGTTTCTGCCGCGGCTCTGGGCGAACCGCAAGGTCGCCTACCTGCTCGATGAAATCCGCCTGCGCGGCTCGAACCGCGAACTGGTTGACGAGGTGATTCGCCTGGCGACGCGCTACGGAATCGTGACGCCGTACACGTCGGCATTGGTGCTGGAAGACGAGCGGCCGTTGGCCAGTGCGGCGGAGCAGGGCCTGCGCGCGTACGTGCTCCGGGCCGATGAAGGCGGGGGGCGGGTCGAGCGTGCGCGTCAAGCGATCGGCGGGCGCGGTGCGCCGGCCGCGGCCAGCGGCGAGGAGGCGACCATTGCGGCCGGCGATCTGGCGCGGCTCCGGGAGCTGGGCTACATCGGGGAGCCAGAGAAGGCGTTCGGGTTGGAGGACTCGACCGGCCACATTGTGCTGCGCTCCGTGGGCGACCGCACCTTTGTGTGGGACGCCGAACATGGCCGCTACATCGATACGGCCTGGGATGGGAAGCTTGCCGCGCGAGCCGTGAAAGCCTTCAGTGACGAATACTTCCGGCTGCTGACTGAGAAGCCCGAACTGGCTCGCTATCTGGCGATCGCCGAACGCGTTCTGCTGTTGCTCGACGGTGCGGCGATCGAGGTGCTGCCGGCGGACGAGCCGCGACCGGCGGGCGGGCCGTAGCCGCGCTGGTAGAAACGGAGCGCAGCCGCGTCCGGCTGTGTCCCCGGCTCGCGGTCGTCGCCCCGGCCAGGATTCTGGGATCGGCCGGTTTCAGCGGGCCGTCAGGGCGGTGCGGTAAAGAAGTCTGGCTCGTCGCGGGCCGCCGACTCGCACTACGGCTTCTGCGCCCCCGGCTTGGGGGCGCCCTGGAGAATCTGCATGTCGGCCGCGTCCTGCAACCGTGAGAGGTCGGTCCAGAAGGTGCCCTCGCCTGCGTAGAAAAGGCGAATACTCTCCGGGTTGAACGACTCCGCGAACGTGTAAAGGTTGTAGGCCTGCCCGCTGCCGAAGGCCTCGACCATCAGGCGGCGGCCGTCGGCGAGCGCCTGGTTCTTGAGCTGCTCGACTTCGGCGGTGGCTTTGCCCAGGATCCGCACGCGCTCGGCCTCCAGTTCCGCGATCTGTCGCTCGATGCGGGCGACATCGAGGTCGCGCTGCGCCTCGATTTCGCGCGCATCCTTCTCACCCTCGGCGGTCAGCTCGGCGACCTTCTTGCGCGTTTCGGCGCGGACCTGCTCGCGGGCGACTTCGATCCCCGCGAGAGCCGTGTCCAGATCGGCCTTGACCTTCGCGGTCTCCTGCTGCTTGGCCTTGGTCAGCCGCTGCTCCTCGGCGATAAAGGTGCGCTGGATGGTGGTGCGCAGATCGGCCGTAGGCGTTCCATCCGGAGCGGCGTTTCCAGCGCCGAACGAGCCGCCGGTGACTTCGATGTTGCGGATCAGCGCGATCAGGATTTCGACGTCTTTTTCCTTGGCGACGCGCTGCAGGGTCTCGGTGACGGCGCGCTGATACAGCTCGCGTTTTTCGCCGCGGATAAAGTCGGTGCTTTCGTATTCCGAACCGATGTTGCGGCAGATGCTGCGAACCTGCCCGACGAGAATCTCCTTGAGCTTGGCCACGTCGCCCAGCCGCGCGATCATCTCCGGCGCATGCTCCGGGTGTCGGCCCCACACGACGGTCACCTCCACGCCGATCGTGAAGCCGTCCTTCGAGGGAAACTGGATATTCTCGATCACATCATGGGCCAGGCCACGCGCCGGCGCGCCCCCTTGAGCGGCAATCTCGCCTTGCGAGATCTCGTTGTAGCCCAGTTGCACGAGCGTGACCTTGTTGACGTAGGGGTTCAGGTAGTACACGCCCGGCGGCAGAATGTCCTTCAGCACGCCGCGCTGGCCCGGCTCGGCCAGCTTCTGAATCTCCTTGCGTTCGCCCTGGATGGGCTGACCGTCGGGGCCGATGCTGGTCTCCACCGCCACTTCGACGCCGGGCATATCGCCCAGCAGGGACGTAACCACACCCGCGCAGCCCAACGGGACAATGACCGCGTCGACCAGCTCCACCTTGTAGGCGTAGGGGTTGATGCGATATGTGCCGGGTGTCAGCACCTCGCGCTGAATCCCCTGAAACCCGGCGTCGACCACTTCGCTCGCGCCCGTCCAGCGCTTGCCCGCCCGGCTGGTGACAATGCCCACGTTCGGCAGCTCGCCGTGAATCGTCGGCACGCCGATGGGGTCGTCCTCCGGCCAGCGCACCTCCCAGGTGGTCGGGTCGCCCGCTGGAATCTCAACCAGCTCGTGCAATTCGGTTTCCCACGTGAGCGGGTTGAAGAAGTAACGTCCCGGCCCGAGGCACACCCGCTGGATACCCTTCTGGCCCGGCTCGGCAATCAACTGATCCGCCGCCATCGCCTGCCCGGTCTTGCGGATCAGCACCAGCGTCTTGTCCGGGGGCACGTAGGTGCGAAAGCCGAACCAGGTGACCGCGGCGGCAACCGCCGCCAGCACCAGCCCCAGTCCCACGATCAAACCAGCCATTCGGGTATGC